>DATKLH010000449.1:0-4084 GCA_035542515.1 Casimicrobiaceae bacterium | reverse complement strand
ACGACTGCGAGGTTCCGGTGTAGCGATCGGTCGCGCCGCGATCGACCACTTGCACGCTCACGCGTACGCCGAGCACTTCCTTGAAGCGTCGCTCGAGATCGCTCGCGAACGCCGCGCGATCGATCGATGCGTCGGTCGCCTCGACCCACACCGTCATTTCGTCGCGATCCTCGGCGCCGACGCGATCGATCAGGCACACGTACTCGCCATTGCTGCGTGCATCGCCTACGACGACGGCGCCCACGGCTTCGGGAAACACGTTCACGCCGCGCAGCTTCACCATCGTATCGTTGCGCCCGAAGATGCGATCGAGCCGTCGCAGGGTTCCGCCGCAGGCGCAGGGCTCGGGAATGATGCGCGAGATGTCGTTGATGTTGAATCGGATCTGCGGTGCGCTGTCGCGATAGAGCGTGGTGATGTACACCGCGCCGCGTTCACCGTCGGGCAGCAGCGCACCGGTTTGCGGATCGGCGATCTCCAGGATCACCGCATCTTCCTGGATGTGCATGCCGGATCGCTCGCTGCATTCGGCGGCCATCATGCCGCTTTCGTGCGTGCCGTAGGCGTCGTGACACGGCGCGTTCCACAGCGACTCGATGCGCTCACGATCTTCCTGTCCCAGATGCGATCCGAGCAGGCGGATGCCCAGGCTGTGCGGATCGATGCCCATTTCCTCCTTCGCCACGATCGCCATGTGGCGCAGGAACGAGGGGAAGCCGAGGATGACATTGACGCCCCATGCCTTCGCGATCTCGATCTGGCGGCGCGTGGGCGTGGTGGCACCGCTGCCGGTCATGATCGGAACCGCGCCGGTGTAACGCCAGATCGCTTCGCGCGGCGCGATCGCACCGTTACCGAGCCCGAGCGAGTAGGTGACCATCACCATGTCGCCGGGACGCACGCCGTGCAGTGCGAAGCGACGGCCGCCGAGGATCGCCATGGTTTCGCGATCGTGCGGCGAATACAGCATCGGACGCGGCAGGCCCGTGGTGCCGCCACTGGTTTGCAGGACCAGCGGCATGCGCGCGCCATCGGCGGGCGAGATGCCCATGAAGTCGCCGAACGGTGGATTGCGCTCGATGCTTTCGCGCAACTCCTTCACCGTATAGGGCGGCAGCTTGTCGAGATCGTCGAGCGTGCGAATGTCGCCGGCCTGCAAACCGCCGCCACCCCAATGACGCTGGAAGAAGGGAATCTCCCAACCGCGCTTCACGGTAGCGAGAAATCGTTTCTCCTGGCGCGAGCGGAGCTCGTCGCGCGAGATGCGGAACACCGAGCGGAAGTAATCCGGCGGGGGCGGGAAGTCGCGCGCGAGCGCCTCGAAGTCGATCGCACGCGAGTACCAGGGAATATCGCCTTCGTAGGACATGTGCAAGTTCGGAAACAGCGGCTTTGAGGTACGCGGTTTGAGGTATGAGCACGCCTGCGATTGCGGATTGCACTGACTCGCCCGAGCGCGATTGCCGGGCAGCCGCACGCTCAGACCTTACAACGCCTGCGTCGTGGCGCTTTCGCTCGTCGCAATCAATACAGGTTGGCGCGTCGCCCTCCGTCGACATGGAACGTCGCGCCGGTGATGTAACCGCCCCACGGTGAAGCGAGGAATGCAACCAGTCCCGCGATCTCGTCGGGCGTTCCAACGCGTCCGAGCGGGACCTGCTTCGCCATGTCGGCGAGCGCCGCGTCGTCGATCGCGGGGCCACCTGCGCCGGTGCCGTAAACCTTGTCGAGTCGTCCGGTGGCAATCCGTCCCGGACAGATCGTGTTTACGCGAATTCGATCCGCAGCCACCTCCAGCGCAAGCGTCTTGGCATAGCCCAGCACTCCGGCCCAGCTCGCGACCGACAGCCCGAAGCGCGGCAGGGGCTGCAGCACGCTCAGTGCGGTGATGTTGGTGATCGTTCCTCCGCCTGCGGCACGCAAATGCGGCATCGCGTGACGCGACAATCGCACCACGCTCATCAGGTTCTGTTCGATGGCGCGCGACCAGGCCTGGTCGTCGAACTCGTCGATCCGTCCGAGCGGCGGTGCGCCGTCGTTGTTGACCAGCATGTCGAGACGCCCCAGCGCACGCGCGGCTTCGGCGACGATGCGCTCGCAGTCCTCGGCCTTGCGAATGTCGCCTGCGATCGCGACGGCGCGACCGCTGCCTTGCGCGTTCACCTCGGCAACGGCCTGGTCGAGCAGCTCGCGATGCCGCGCAACCATCGCAACCTGCATGCCTTCGGAAGCGAGCAGCCGCGCGATCGCGAACCCGATGCCCTGGCTCGCACCTCCAACGATCGCAACCTTGTCGCGCAGCGCGAGATCCATCGATCAGCAGACCTGCGCGAAGCCGGGAAGCAACGTCGCGGCGTTCTGCGTAAAAAGCCGTTGCAGCGTTGCATCGTCGAGGCCGAGGCTGCGCCAGTCCTGCACCAGTCGCTCGTAGGTGAACAGCGGATAGTCGGCGCCGAACATCACGCGGTGCTTGAGGCGGCGGGACAGCTCGTGCACGAACGACGGCGGCAGGTACTTCGGCGACCAGCCGTGAAATTCGATCCATACCTGCGTCTTGTGCAGCATCACCGCGATCATGTCGTCGGCCCACGGCCACGGGTTGCGTCCCGCGATGATCTTGAGATGCGGAAAGCGCACGGCGAGCGCGTCGATGTAGCGCGGATGCGAGAGATCGAGCAGCACCCCGCCGCCGCCGGGAAGTCCCGCGCCCGAGCCTGTCGTTCCCACCAGCACGAGCACCGGTCGATCCAGCTCGAGGCTCGCCTCGCAGAACGGATCGTAGATCGGATCGCCGGCCGGATAGCCCATGCCGGGCGCGGAAATGCAGACGCCGACAAAGCCCCGGCTTTGCCGTGCGCAGCGACGGAATTCGTCGGCACCGTCACGGCCGGTGCGCGGATCGATCTGCAGCCAGTTGCCGAAGATCACGTCGGGATGCGCAGCCTGAACCTCGAGTGCGTAATCGTGATACGGACGCACTTCGTCGAGCGGCATGCTCTTGGTGAAGCCGAAGTCGAGGATGGTTCGCACCTGCTGTGCACGCAGGTACGTGGCCATCTCCGCTTCGCTGACGTACTTCGGATCGGAGTTCCAGGTGCGACGCTGCTGCGCGAGCTGCTCCGGGGTGCGCAGCACGTAGCCGCGACGCGTGCCCCAGTGCGAATGCAGGTCGAAGAGCTGCGGCGCGCCCGACGGCGCGTGTTGCGCCGCCTCAGTTCCCACTCATGCCCCGGGTCTTGATGATCCGGCCCCAACGCTCGATCTCGTTGTGGACGAACGCATCGGCCTGTTCGGGCGTGCCGCCGGTGAACTCGACGCCCTGTTCGCCGAGCGAGCGCCGCAGCTCCGGATCGTTGATGGCCTTGTTGATCTCGGCGTTGAGGCGTTGCATCACGTCGCGCGGCGTGCCGGCCGGCGCGAACATCACGTACCAGGCGCTGATCTCGAAGTCGGGCAGGCCCGCCTCGATCATCGTGGGCACGTCGGGCGCGAGCGGTGAACGCTTTGCGCTGGTGACGGCAAGCGCTTTGAGCTTGCCCGCTTTCACGTGCGGCAAAGAGGTGGTGATCGTGTCGAACATCATCGGGACCTGGCCGCCCAGCACGTCGGTCAACGCGGGCGCGTTGCCCTTGTAGGGGACGTGGATCAGATCGACGCCCGCGGTGGCCTTGAGCAATTCACCGGAAAGGTGCGCACCAGCCCCTGCGCCGCCGGAGGCGAATTGCAGCTGTCCCGGCTTCGCCTTGGCGAGCGCGATCAATTCCTTCACCGAGTTCGCGGGAAACGAGGGCGGCACCACCAGGATGAGCGGGATATAGCCGACATGCGCGATTGCCGCGAAATCCTTGTTGGTGTCGTAGGGCAGCTTGGTGTTGAAGATGGGATTGGTCGCGTGCGCCGAATACCCCATCATGATCGTGTACCCGTCGGGCGGCGATTTGGCGAGTAGCTCGGTGCCGATCACCGCGCTCGCGCCCGCCTTGTTCTCGACGACCACCGGAACGCCCATGCTCTGCGACATCTTCTGGCCGATCGCGCGACTGAGGATGTCGACGCCGCCCCCCGGTGGCACCGGCACGATGAG
>DATKLH010000448.1:0-4088 GCA_035542515.1 Casimicrobiaceae bacterium | reverse complement strand
TCGAACCTCTTCTTCCACAGCTCGTCGCTCGCGCGCGAGGTGGCCTCGGTGGTCGATGCTTTCACGATCACCAGCGGCTTCCCGTCGGGCATCTCGCGATAGCCGTCGCCGTCCCGATCCTTGTATCCGAAGCGATCGAGCAGTGCACGCGCGGCGGTCGGATCGAAGCGGTCCTTCGGCACATACGACGCGTCGTATCCGGGCACCGGTGGCGGCACCACCTGTGTGGCCGGGAGCGCCTGCCCGTGGTTGAGCACCTCGACGACGCTGCGGCGATCGAACACCATCCCGATCGCGCGGCGCAAGGCGATCTTCTCCGGCGTATAGCCGCCCACCACCGGATCGTCGAGATTGAAAAACGTGAACGCGAGCGACGGCTCGATCAGCCGCTGCAAATGCACGCCCCTGCTCGCGAGCTCCGGCCGCACGCGATCGCCATCGAGCACATTCGCCGCAAGAGAGGTCGGTACCTCGAGATAGTCGAGCTCGCCGCGCTGGAACGCGAGCAGCCGCGATTGCGCTTCCTCGACGATGACCACTTCCACGCGCGGCGTGAGGGGCAGGCGACGCCCCGCGAGACCCCTGGCGATTCCAACATCGTCGGGCGATGCGTCGTCGGGCACGGGATAGGTCTCCGCGCGATAGCCCGGGTTCGCCTCGAGAACCACGCGTTGGGTGCGCCGCCAGTCGGCCAGACGATAAGGACCGGTGCCCACTGGATGCTCCATCACGCGATGCGTCGCGTCGCCGTAAGCTTCGACCACTTCGCGCGCGACCGCGGCGAGGCTGGTGCTCGCGAGCCAGTGCTGGAATCCGTACTCGGGATCGCGGAAGCGAATGCGCAGCGTGTAGCGATCGACCGCGCGCAGCCCCTCGATGTCGGCGTCGTAGTCGAACGCGCCCGACTTGCGTGCGTGCTCGAGCACCGGATCGAGTCCGATCAATCGCTTTTCGAAGACGTAGAGCCAATACGAGCGGACCCTGGGATCGAAGATGCGCTTGATGCTGTAGACGTAGTCCTGCGCGATCAGTTCGCGACGGCGGCCCTTGAAGGCCGGATCGTCGGCGAAATAGATCCCCGGTCGCACGCGGACGGTGTAGGTGCGCCCACCGTCGGTGATTTCCGGCAAGCCGGCCGCGGTGTTGGGCACCAGGCGCACCGGCCGGGCAAAATAATCGTAGGTGTACAGCGCGTCGAATATCGCGGCGCACAGGTCGGTCGAGTTGGCGTCGCTCACCGCCTGCGGATCGAATCCGGATTCGGCCGTGCGAAAGGCGACATGCAGGGCAGTGTGGTCTGCGGCGCCGGCCGGCGGTGTCGAAAGCGCGATCGCTGCGGACGCGAACCACGCGAGCCACGTTCGCGCCGTCGCGGATCGACGCATCGCTTCAGGACCGCTGCAGGAAGCGGGTGAGGCGCGCGACGCCTTCGGCAAGGCGATCGCGGCTGCTCGCGAAGCACCAGCGCACGAAGCCTTCGCCTTCGGGTCCGAAAGCGCTGCCCGGCGCGAGGCCGAGCTTGTCGGTGCGCACCAGATCGGTACAAAACGCCATGCTGTCGCGCAATCCGTCGATCGCGAAGAACGCGTACATCGCGCCCGCCGGACGCGGGGCGTGCACGCGAGGAAGCGCCTGCAGCGATGCGCACAAGTAGTCGCGTGCGTCGCGCAGGCGTGCCCGGGTGCGCGCGACCTCGGCTTCGCCGTGCACGATTGCCGCAACGCCCGCGCGCTGCACGAACATCGGCGAGCAGGATGTGTTGTATTCGATGAGCTTGCCCAGGTCGTCCATGAGCGCCGGCGGCGCGACCAGCCAGCCGAGTCGCCAGCCGGTCATTAGCCACGCCTTGGAAAAGCTGTTGGTGCTGATCAGTCGCTCGTCGGGATGCGCGCAATCGAGAAAGGACGGCGCCGCGGGAGCCTCATCGACGTAATAGAGGCGCTCGTAGACATCGTCGGAGACGATCCAGATCCCGAGCCTGCGGCAGTGCGCGAGGATCGCTTGCTGCTGCCCGCGCGTGAGGGTCCATCCGGTCGGGTTGTTCGGCGAATTGATCAGCAGCACGCGAGTGGTCGGCGTGAGCGCGTCGAGCAGTCGGTCGAGGTCGAGGAGCCAGCCGTCGCGGTCGAACCGCAACGGCACGCAATGCACGTCGCCGGAGAGGATCTTCGGAATCTCGACCAGATTGGGCCACAGGGGAGTGACCACCACCACGCGATCGCCGGGTGCAACCAGCGCCTCCACCGCCAGCATGAGCGCCGACATGCCCGATGCCGTGACGGCGATCGTGCCCGGATCGGTACGGCGATGCAGCGTGCTCAGGTAATCCGCGAGCGCACTGCGCAGCTCCGGGATGCCGAAGTTCTGGGTGTAGAACGTTTCGCCGCGTGCTATCGACGCGCTGGCGGCCTCGCGAATGAACGCAGGGGTCACCTCGTCGGGCTCGCCGAACCAGAACGGCAGCACATCGGGATCGCCCATGCCCGCGTTGGCGATGACGCGGATCCGCGATGCGGCCAGCGCGCTCACCGCGGCGCGCGCGCCGGCGCGGGCGTCGGAGGGATGATCGTTCATCGGTGGCGAGTTAACATGGCGTGCCGCCGCCCGCAGCGCCGGTGGCCTCAGCGCCGAATGTTACCCTGACCGCATGTTCAAGCCGCGCACCCTGCTGTCGATCCTGCTCAACGCCGTTGCGATCCTGATCTGCGGTCTGGCGGGCGGCGTCGCCGGTTTCGCGCTCGCGCGCGCGTTCGGCATGGACGGCATTCCCGGTGCCGTGCTGGCGACGATCATCGCGATGGTCGTCGCGTCGCTCGCGTGGGCGGTCGGCGCGGTGGTGCTGCGCACCCTGCGCATCATTCGCTGACATGGCATCGAACCGCGCGCGCATCGATGCGCTGGCCGATGCATTGATCGACGCATGGGATGGCGCGCATACGCTCGCGCCGATCACTGCGGCGGATCCTTCGTTCGACGTGGCCTCCGCCTACCAGGTGCTGCACGAGATCCAGACGCGGCGCATCGCGGGCGGCTGGAAGGCCGTCGGTCGCAAGATCGGCTTCACCAATCGCACCATCTGGACTCGCTACGGTGTGCATCTGCCGATGTGGGCGTATGTGTTCGAGCATACCGTAACGCACGCGACCGACGGTCGCGCGAAGCTTTCGCTCGCCCGCTGCGTGCAGCCGCGTATCGAGCCCGAGATCGTGTTCGGACTGCGCGATCGCGTGCGCGGCGGCCATGACGTGCGCGAGGCGCTGGATGCAGTCGCGTGGATCGCTCCAGGCTTCGAGATCGTGCAAAGCCATTTCCCCGACTGGAAGTTCCAGGCAGCCGATTGCACGGCCGCCTTCGGCTTGCACGGCGCGCTGGTGGTCGGTGAACCGGTCATGCTCGACGATACGCTGCGCGATCGGCTCGTCGAAGCGTTGCCGCGATTCGAAGTGACGTTGCGTCACGGCGATCGCATCGTCGATCGTGGGGTGGGGTCCAATGTGCTCGACGGCCCTGCGCACGCGTTGCTCCATCTTGCGCGCGTGCTCGACGATCAGCCGTGGGCGGCGCCGCTCGCGGCAGGTGAAATGGTGACCACCGGGACGATCACCGACGCCTGGCCGGTGCACGGCGGCGAGACATGGCGCTCGGACTACGGCGCGCTCGCAATGTTCGGCGTGCGCGGATTGGAGTTGGCGTTCGACTAGAACGATCGCGAAACCGATTCATGCCCCTCACCCGCGCGCCGCTTGCGCGGCACGCGACCTCTCCCCGCAAGCGGGGAGAGGTATCGACGAGAGACCCTTTCGCCGTAGTTGGAGCGAGATCTCAACGAATCTCTTCCCCGCAGCGGGGTGAGGTATCAACCAGAATCTCTCTCGCAGTCGGAGCGCGGTGTCAACGACACTCTCGCGGCGCAGCGGAGCGAAGTATCAGCGAGAGACCTTTCGCCGTCGTTGACGCGAGGTGCCAACGACACTCTCCCCCGCAGCGGAGTGAGGTATCGACGACAACCTCTCTCGCAGTTCGAGCGACGGTATCAACGACAACCTCTCTCGCAGTTCGAGCGACGGTATCAACGACAACCTTTCTCC
>DATKLH010000447.1:0-13559 GCA_035542515.1 Casimicrobiaceae bacterium | reverse complement strand
GACGGACACGTGATGGCTCGACGCGCGGGGCACCGGGGCGGCAACAGCGCGCATTGCCCGCATATGCGGGCGAGCGGCCGCGGATTCTACCCAAAGCCCGCCTGGCGCTATGATGCACTCGCGCTCGGCGCGGCCCGGGCGTGGTCCCTTCCCTTCGAGGAGTTCGCCATGCCTGCGCAGCGCCTTCCGCGTCTTCTCTTCGCCATCATCACGGTCGCACTTGCGCTCGCCGCGAGCCCTATCGACGCCAAGACACTCCGCTGGGCCAACCGCGGCGACATGCAAACCACCGATCCGCACTCGCAGAACGAAGGCCTCACCAACAATATCAACAGCCTGATCTACGAGTTCCTGGTCGACCGGGACAAGCAGCTGGGCCTTGTCCCCAGGCTCGCGTTGTCGTGGGAGAAGGTGAACGAAACGACGTGGCGCTTCAAGCTGCGGCCGGGCGTCAAGTTCCACGACGGCACGCCGTTCACGGCGGACGACGTCGTGTTCAGCTTCGAGCGCGCGCGCTCCGACACTTCGCAGTTGCGGGCCTACGCCAACGCCGCCGGCATCCCGCGCAAGATCGACGATCTCACCGTCGAGTTCACCACCAACGGTCCCAACCCCATCGAGATCGAGCACATCGCGCTCATCAACATCATGTCCAAGGCGTGGTGCGAGAAGAACCGCGCGCAGAAGCCGCAGAACTATTCGGCGAAGGAGGACATGGTCACTGCGCACCAGGCGAACGGGACCGGCCCGTACGTGCTCAAGAGCCGCGAACCGGACGTGAAGACGGTGCTGGTGAAGAATCCGAACTGGTGGGGCATCAAGGCCGGACTCTACGAGAGCAACGTCGACGAGGTCGTGTTCACGCCGATCGGCTCGGATGCCACGCGGCTGGCGGCGCTCATCTCGGGCGAGATCGACATCATCAACGACCCCCCGCCGCAGGACGTGCCGCGCCTGAAGCAGACGGCAAACATCAAGCTGCTCGAAGGTGTCGAGAATCGCGTGGTGTTCATCGGCATGGACCAGCATCGCGACGAGCTGCTGTACTCGAACGTGAAAGGCAACAATCCGTTCAAGGACAAGCGGGTGCGCCAGGCGCTGTACGAGGCGATCGACATCGACGCGATCCAGCGCACGACGATGCGCGGCCTTTCCAAGCCCACCGGAGCGATGCTTCCCAACCCGCGACAGAGCACGCCGGAGATCGAGAAGCGCCTGCCGTTCGACAAGGCCGCCGCGAAGAAGCTGCTGGCCGATGCCGGGTATCCGAACGGTTTCGAGGTGACGCTGGACTGCCCCAACAACCGCTACGTCAACGACGAGAAGATCTGCCTCGCGCTGGCCGCGATGTGGAGCCAGATCGGCATCACCGTGCGAGTCAACGCCATGCCGCGGGCAACCTATTTCCCGAAGCTCGAGAAGCTCGACACGAGCCTCTACATGCTGGGCTGGGGCGGCAATACCACCGATGCGATCTTCGTGCTGCAGCCGGTGCTATCGACCTACAGCGGCAAGGGCGACGGGGACTACAACTACGGTCGCTACAGCAACGCGAAGCTCGATGCGCTGACCACCAGGATCAAGAGCGAGATGAATCCCGATGCGCGGTTGCGCATGATCCAGGAGGCGCTCATGGCGCACAACACCGAGATCAACCATCTGCCGCTGCACCGCCAGGTGATTCCCTGGGCCACGCGCAGCAACGTCACCGCGATTCACCGCGCCGACAATTTCGTGATCCCCTACTGGATCAAGATGCAATAGACGCACCCGTCTCGGGCTGCTCCGGCGAGGGCTTTTGGGCTGGCAGCGCCCGCGCGATGTAGCGAGTGACCAGGATCGTCATCGCGACAGCGATCGCGGCACCGACGGCGAAGTCGATCCACGCCGATGCCGATTCGGCCTGCGCCGCGCGGACCAGTCCGTTGGCGATCGCGCTGGTGACGGCGAACACGGGAACCAGTGTGGCGTCGTAGCGCAACAGGAGCCACAACACCGCGGCGGTCGCAAGGCCGCCTGCGATGCCTCCCACCACGGCGCGACCGACCGCGCCGCTCGCGCCGGCCAGCGAAGCGGCGAGCTGCAGCACGACGATGACCAGCACGACCATCCACGCGCGCGTCGACCAGTCGCGTGTCACGCGCGCCAGCACGTGCAGCACGAACAGGCTCACCGCGGCCACTTGAACGAACGCCACGCCGGACAGCGCGCTGCCGAGCAACGGCGACCACTGGCTCGCCCATTGCAAGGAGGGCCACAGCGGCGCCGACGCAGGGGCGAACGCAGTCGCCGCGGCCTGCACGCCGAGCAGGAACAGGCTTGCACACACGGCCGTGAGCCACGGCGGCAACCATCCGGCGAGTGGATGCCGGCCGGCGGACCGAGCGCCATAAGCCCCCACACCTGCGGTCAATCCCGCGAACAATCCGGCCAGGACCGCGCCGGCAATCGAGAGGATGACGCGCATGGCGACCTGGGTGCTCAGCGGCTGCGCGGTGTTGAGCGACATCGCCACGACGGGCCACGCGTTGATGCTCGCGAGCAACGTTACGATCAAGCCGAGCGCAGCCACGATGCGCAACGCGCGATTGTCGCTGTGGTGATGCGTGAAGCTCACGATGCCGATGACCACGGCGACCAGCCCGGCCAATGCGAGGAGCACCATTGCCCCGACGGTGGTGACTTGCGCCCGGTTGCTGCGTTCGCTCTCGGCACGCAGCCACGCCTCCGGCACGCGGACATATCGACCCGCCCCGCCGACGCTGTCTCCAACGATCTGCACCAGATAACGCGCTTCGCCGCCGTTGCCGATCGCGACCGATGGATCGGCATAGTGGAACGTCCAGTCGGTGCGCGCGGTGCGCTGTGCTTCGTCGGCGGTCACCAGGCGCAACTTCGTCGCATCCGCATTGAAGCGCGTGCGCAGCACGCGTGCGGCAATGCCCTCGGCCGCCTGCCGGTCGAGCTTCGCACCGGGACGGCTCTCCGGCAGCACATGGCGGACGGTTCGCACCTCGGGCCCGCTCGCAACGGTGACCCGCCATTCCTCGGCCCGCTGGTCGACGTCGCCTTCGAGCATCGTGTAGCGAACCTCCCACACCGGCGGGGCGAGCCAGGTGCCCACCATGCTGCGATAGGCCGAGCGACCGCCCTCGCGCCATACGAATGTGTGCGACGCCCATTGCGTCGGATCCTCGTTCGCCTGCCGGATCGACGCGAATCGATGGAATGGCGGACCCGGATCGCCGCCTTGCGCACGCACGGCTGCATCGGCTTGCACAAGCGCTTGAGCGCGCGACAGCGGTAATCCGTGCACGTCGGTGCGGAACGGCGTGAGCAGGACCCATGCAATGAACCCGGCGACGCCCAGGATTGGAAGCGCACGCTGGAACGCGATCGAGACTCTGCCCGAGCGCACTGCTTGCACTGGCGCCACGACGCTCCGCGCCTGCGTTGGCAACGCCTGCCATGCCGCGTTGAGCAACTGCGCCGGCAGTTCGACGAAGCGGCCTGCGCGCATGCGCCGATACAGCATGACCAGCAGCGGCACCGCGCCTGCGAGCACGATCAACGCTTGCTGCAATCGTGCCCCAAGCGCCGCGACCAGGAACACCGGAATGGCGAACAGCACGAGATCGAACAGGCCGTGCAGCAGCATGGTCGGCAGTAGCCCGAAGCGCAGGAAGATCAAACCCCAGACCAGCGATGGCACGAGCAACTCGAGCGGTCGCGAATAAGCCGGAAAGCCCGGGTAATTCGCATGCGCGCCGCCGAACACGAGCGCCTGCAACACCAGCGCGATGACGATGCCGAGGGTGCGATGCCCGTAGCGCGCACCGATCAGCGCACCGAGCGACAGCGGCACGGCGCGAAACAGGCATTCTTCGAGCGTGCCCGCCTGCAACGATAGCGCGATCGGCGTGAGCGCTGGCACGGCCGAACCGAGCACGTTGGGATCGGTGAGGAGCTCCGAGGGTTGCCACCAGCCGAAGTAGCGATTGGTCGCGTAATAGAACAGCGCGATCAACGCGAGCTCGATGGGTACGAACAGGTATCCCCCGAGCGTGCGTCCGGCCACCTGGACGCTCGCGCCCGCTTCGCGCGACCACAGCTGCCACAGTTGCGGCTGATGCGGAAACGCCCGACGCGACAGGCTTTCGGCGGCCATGTAGACCAGTGCGAGGCCCAATCCGCCTGCGAGAAATGCGGCGAGCGCGAGCGCGATCTGGCGCAACCAGAACGTGGTGGCGGTCTGAGTCGTATCGACGCCGAACCATCCCGCAGGCGCCTGCGCCAGCACCGATGCGGCGAGCAATGCGCCGACGATCAGGCCAGCGACCACCGCCTCGCGCCACAACAGCCAGCGCTGGCGCGCGAGCCACAGCACACCGAGCACACAACCGCCGAGTCCCCACAGCAATCCGGCCGCAATGCTGGCGACGCCCGCGATGAGGTTGTTGGCGCTGCGCAACTCCTCGTAGCGGCGCTCGAACGACTCGGGCACATGGACGAAGGGATCGACGCCGACGAGCTCGTCGCCCGCAACGTCGAGCCGGAGCCGCATGCGCGCCTCACCGAGCGCCTCCGGCCGTTCATAGACGAAGCTGTGGTCGACGCGTCCGGTCGGTCGCACCTGCTGCGACTGCTCGAGCAGCCGATACGGACGCAGGTCGACACCCCAGTCGTCGCGCGCATGCTGCTCGGCCAGCTTGCGCGCCTCATCGGCATCGAGCGCCTTGGTCGCGGGGTCGCGCACGTAGGTCTCGGCGACACGACGCGAGAAGCCGTTGCGCGTGCCGTCCGGCTTGTATTGCAGCGTCGCCTCGTCGATGACGCCCGGAGCGAACAGGCGAACCTCCCACCAGTACGGCGCGTAGGGGCCGTTACGCGTCAGCGCGGCGAACGCTTCCTTGCCACCGCCCTCGAGCTCGACGTAGTTCTGCGTTTCGTCGTCGTGGTTGAAGCGCACTGCGCTTCGATGACCGTCGGGCGCCAGATGCAGTCGCGCAGCATCGGCTTCAGCCTGCGCCACGGCATCGCTGCGATTGAGCTTGATGTCGAGATTGACGATCGGGATGGCGAGCGGAAACAGCCGCGCCGCGACGACCAGCGCCAGCACCGCGACGATCGCATAGGCGATCCAGAACGCGGCACTGCGGGTCGGATGCGACAAGGATGCCTCGCCTGTCCGATGCGTGTCAGCCGACCACGCCTTGCGAGCGAAGTCGCTCGTACTCGCCATCGTCGACGCCGAGCGTGCGCTGCAGCACTGCGCGCGTGTGCTCGCCGAGCAAGGGCGGCGCACGCTCGTACACCGGCGGCGTATGCGACATCTTGAGCGGCGTTGCGACCTGCGGCACGCGGCCGGCAAGCGGATGCGGCAATTCGAATTGCATGTTCCGGGCGATGACCTGCGGGTCGGCGAACACCTGGTCGAGTCGGTTGATGGGACCGCAGGGAACGCCGACTTGTTCCAACGCATCGAGCCATTCGCGCTGCGACCGGCTCCGCATCAGCGCTTCGATCTGCGGCACGAGCTCCCCGCGCCTGCGAACGCGCTCGGCGTTGGTCGCGTAGCGGGGGTCGCTCGCCCATTGCGGCATACCGGCGACTGCGCAGAATCGCGCGAACTGCGCGTCGTTGCCCACCGCAAGAATGACATGCCCGTCGGAGCAGGCGAACACCTCGTAGGGCACGATGTTCTGGTGCGCATTGCCGGCGCGCGCAGGCGGTACGCCCGTGACGAGATAGTTCAGGTTCATGACAGCCATCATCGCGACCGACGAGTCGAACAGCGCCGCGTCGATCCACTGGCCCTGGCCGGTGCGATCGCGATGCGCAAGGGCCGAAAGGATCGCCACCGCGGCGTACATGCCGGTCATCAGGTCGGTGATGGCGATCCCCGCCTTCTGCGGTCCGCCGCCGGGGCGGTCATCGCGTTCGCCGGTCACGCTCATGAAGCCCGACATCCCCTGGATGATGAAGTCGTAGCCGGCGCGCTCGGCGTACGGTCCGTCCTGCCCGAACCCGGTGATCGACGCGTAGACCAGTCGCGGGTTCGCGCGTGCGAGACTCGCGTAATCGAGCTCGTACTTCGCGAGGCCGCCGACCTTGAAGTTCTCGACGAATGCATCGGCCTTCTGTGCCAGCGCACGCACAAGCCGCTGTCCCTCGGGTCGGGTGAAGTCGATCGCAACCGACTGCTTGCCGCGGTTGCACGAAAGGTAATAGGCAGCTTCGCTCGTGTCGCGTCCCTCGGCATCGCGCAGGAACGGCGGTCCCCATGCTCGTGTATCGTCGCCGCTGCCCGGGCGCTCGATCTTGATCACCGTCGCGCCGAGATCGGCGAACAGCTGCGTGCACCACGGCCCGGCGAGGACGCGGGAGAGATCGAGGATGGTGAGATGCGAGAGCGGGCCGGACATCGTTTTTTCGAGACACCGCCGCCGTTGCGATCTGGACAACGCCAAGCGCGAACCGCTCCACGACAGCGCACGGGACGAGTCGCCGGTCAATGCGCCTTGAGCGCGACCAGCACCTCCTCGAGCATCTTCTTGGCGTCGCCGAACAGCATGTGGTTGTTGTCCTTGTAGAACAGCGGATTGTCCACCCCGGCGTAGCCCGAGGCCATGCTGCGCTTCATCACCACCGAGTCCTTGGCCTTCCACACCTCGAGCACCGGCATGCCGGCGATCGGGCTCGTCGGATCCTCCTGCGCCGCCGGGTTCACGATGTCGTTGGCGCCGATGACCATCGACACATCGGTGTCCGGGAAGTCGCCGTTCAACTCGTCCATCTCGAACACGATGTCGTAAGGCACCTTCGCCTCGGCGAGCAGCACGTTCATGTGGCCCGGCATGCGACCGGCCACCGGATGGATGCCGAAGCGCACGTTCACGCCGCGCTCGCGCAACGCTTTCGTGATCTCGTATACGGTGTGCTGCGCCTGCGCCACGGCCATGCCATACCCGGGAACGATGATGACGCTCTTCGCTTCCTTCAGCATCTCGGCGGTTTCCGCCGCGGAGATCGGGTTCACCTCGCCTGCCGGCTCAACCGCGCCCGACTTGGCCGCAGGTGTACCCTCACCCGTGCCGAACCCACCGGCGATCACGCTGAGGAAGTTACGATTCATCGCCCGGCACATGATGTAGGAAAGAATCGCGCCGCTCGAACCGACCAGCGCACCCACGACGATCAGCAGATCGTTGTTCAGCATGAAGCCGGTGGCCGCCGCCGCCCATCCCGAATAGCTGTTCAGCATCGACACGACCACCGGCATGTCGGCACCGCCGATGGCCATGACCATGTGAATGCCGAAGAGCAGTGCGATCACCGTCATCACGACCAACGCAGTCATCTGGTCGCGCATGTCGTGCACGGCGACGAAGCGATAACCGAAATAGAGGACGATCAGGAGCCCGATCAGGTTGATCACGTGGCGCGCCGGCAGAAGCACGGGCTTGCCGCTGATCCTCGCGGAGAGCTTGCCGAACGCGATCAGCGACCCGGAGAACGTGACCGCTCCGATCAGGACGCCTACGTAGATCTCGATCTCGTGCACGCTGTTCTCGGCCGGCGTGAGCTGCGCGGCAACGGCGGGATCGATGAAGTTGGCGTAGCCCACGATGCAAGCGGCAAGACCGACGAGGCTGTGCATCAGCGCGACGAGCTCGGGCATCTGTGTCATCTGCACGACGCGCGCCGCGTAGAGGCCGATGCCGGCGCCCACCACCATCGCGGCCAGGATGTAGGCGTAGCCGGCGGGCGTCACGCGCGGACCGAAGATGGTCGCGAGCACCGCGATCGCCATGCCGATCATGCCGTACAGGTTGCCGCGGCGCGAGGTCTCCTGGCCCGAGAGGCCACCGAGGCACAGGATGAAGAGGATCGTCGCCCCGAGATAGGCGACGGTCGCGAGGCTCGTCCCGATGATCATGGCGTGGCCCCTTACTTGCGGAACATCTGCAGCATGCGCTGGGTAACCGCGAAGCCGCCGAACATGTTGATCGTCGCAAGCCCGATGGCGATGACAGCGAGCCATCGGATCCACTGGTCGGGGCGCGTAAGGTCGGTCGAGATCTGTCGCAAGTCGGGCGCGATCTGCACCAGCGCGCCGATCGCGATGATGGACGACACCGCGTTGGTCACGCTCATGAGCGGCGTGTGCAGCGACGGTGTGACGTTCCACACCACCATGTACCCGACGAAGCAGCCGAGCACGAAGACGGTGAAGTGGCCGAGGAAGCTCGCCGGTGCGAACATGCCGATCAGCAGGAACAGGATCGATCCGGCGCCGAAGAAGACCGCAGTCTTGCCTCCGGACATCGGAGCACTCGGTTCGCCGTGTCCTTTGGGTTTGGGCGGCGCGACCGCGGCGGCCGTCTTGGGCGCGGGTGCCGGCGGAAGCTTGGGCGGCGGCGCCGGCCACGTGATGGCGCCATCCTTGATCACCGTCAAGCCGCGAATCGCATCGTCCTCCATGTTGACGACGACCGTGCCGTCCTTGGCCTTGCACAGCTCCTCGGTGAGGCGCAGCAGGTTGTTCGAATAAAGCGTGGATGCCTGCGTCGCGAGGCGGCTCGCAAGATCCGTGTAACCGATGATGGTCACGCCGTGCTTGACGACCGCCTTCCCGGGGTCGGTCAACTCGCAGTTGCCACCCTGCTCGGCGGCCATGTCGACGATGACGCTCCCGGGCTTCATCGTCTGCACCATCTCGGCGGTGATGAGCTTGGGCGCGGGTTTGCCGGGGATGAGCGCCGTCGTGATGATGATGTCGACCTCGCGCGCCTGCTTCGCGTACATCTCGCGCTGCGCCTTCTGGAACCCTTCGCTCATGACCTTGGCGTAGCCGCCGCCGCCGGAACCTTCTTCCTCGTAATCGACCTTCACGAACTCGCCGCCCAGCGACACCACCTGGTCGGCGACCTCGGCGCGCGTGTCGTTGGCGCGTACGATCGCGCCCAGACTCGCGGCCGTACCGATCGCCGCGAGACCCGCCACGCCGGCGCCGGCGATGAAGATCTTCGCCGGCGGGATCTTGCCCGCCGCCGTGACGCTGCCGCCGAAGGGTCGCCCGAACGCGTTCGCGGCTTCGATCACCGCGCGGTAACCGCTGACGCCAGCCATCGACGTGAGCGCATCCATCTTCTGCGCGCGCGAGAGTTGTCGCGGAAGGGCATCGATGGCGAGCACCGTCGCCTTCTTCGCCGCCAGTTGCTGCATGAGATCGGGGTTCTGCGCCGGCCAGATGAAATCGACCAGCATGCCGCCCTCGCGCATCATCCCGACTTCGGCTGCCGCGGGAGGGCGTACCTTGAAGACGATGTCCGACTTGGCCCAGAGCTCGGCCGCGGTGGGCACGACCTCGGCGCCAGCCGCCCGATAGGCGTCATCCGAGAAGTTCGCCGGGTCGCCTGCGCCCGTCTCCACGGCAACGCGAAACCCGAGCTTGATGAGCTTCGCGACCACATCGGGAACCGTCGCGACGCGCTTCTCCCCGGGAAAGATTTCCTTGGGCACTCCGATCAGCAATGACATGGTCGATCTCCCCTCAAACGGCCTGCTGCGGATCATGGCGCGAACGCTTCAAGCGCCCGCGATTCTGGGTTATCGCGACGGATTCATCAAATCGCTGCGGCGATCGCCTTGCCGACCTCGCTCGTGGTCGCCTTGCCGCCGATATCCGGCGTGCGCGGCGCCGACGCATCGGAGAGCACGCGTTCGATCGCCGACACGATCGCCGCACCCGCTTCCTTGTAGCCCAGGAAGTCGAGGAGCAGCGCGCCCGACCAGATCTGCCCGATCGGATTGGCGATGCCCTTGCCGTAGATGTCCGGCGCGGAGCCATGGACGGGCTCGAACAGCGATGGAAACTCGCGCTCGGGATTGATGTTCGCCGACGGCGCGATGCCGATGGTCCCGCACACCGCGGGACCGAGATCGGAAAGGATGTCGCCGAACAGGTTCGACGCGACCACGACATCGAAATTCTGCGGGCGCTGCACGAAATGCGCGGTCAGGATGTCGATGTGGAACTGGTCGGTGCGGATGTCCGCATACTGCGCGCTCATCGCGCGGAAACGTTCGTCCCAGTAGGGCATCGTGATCGAGATGCCGTTCGACTTGGTCGCCGAGGTCAGGTGCTTCTTCGGACGGCTGCGCGCAAGCTCGAAGCCATAACGCATGATGCGATCGACACCCTTGCGGCTGAACACCGATTCCTGGAACACGATCTCGCGATCGGTGCCTTCGTACATCCGTCCGCCCACCGACGAATACTCGCCTTCGGTGTTCTCGCGCACGACCACGAAATCGATCTCGCCCGGCTTGCGATTGGCAAGTGGTGTCGCGATTCCCGGCATGAGGCGGCACGGGCGCACGTTCGCATACTGATCGAAGCGACGCCGGAACTGGATCAGCGATCCCCACAGCGACACGTGGTCGGGCACCGTCGCGGGCCAGCCCACCGCGCCGTAATAGATGGCCTCGACCGGACGCAGCTGCTCGAACCAGTCCTCCGGCATCATGCGACCGTGCTTGACGTAATAGTCGCAGCTCCAGTCGAAATGCGTGAGCTGGAGCTCGATGCCGAAGCGCTTCGCAGCAGCTTCGAGCACGCGCAGGCCTTCGGGGACCACTTCCTTGCCGATGCCGTCGCCCGGCATGACGGCGATGCGATGCTTAGCCATTGGGAATCCTCCGCCGAGCATTATAGTGAGCCGTCGCGCGCGCGGTGCGTAACGTCGCTGCGGTACAATCCACACCACACGCCGGCGCACGCCGGCTTTTTTGTATCCGCATCCCGATGACCGACCCCGCCATCCCGCGCCACCGCCGCGCGATCGCGTTCATGATCGTCGCGCCGGTCTGCTGGTCCTCGGGCGGCTACCTGGTGCGTCAGCTCTCGATTGCGAACGCGTGGGAGATCGTGTTCTGGCGCTCGCTGTTCATGGTGCTGTTCGTCGCGGGCGTGCTGTTCGTGATGCACCGGCGACGCACGTTGCACGCCATCGCTCAAGTCGGCTGGCCCGGCATCGTATCAGGCGCATTCCTCGCAGGCGCTTTCTTCTTTTTCATCGCATCGCTCACGCGCACGACGGTGGCCAACACCAACGTGCTGATGAGCGTGGGGCCATTCCTCGCCGCGCTGGCTGGTTATTGGCTTCTACGCGAGAGCGTGCCGGCGCGGACCTGGGTCGCCATGACCGTGGCGTTCGCAGGCATCGTGGTGATGTTCGCGGACTCGCTCGATGCAGGCCAATGGGCCGGCAACCTGCTGGCGCTCGGCGTGCCGTGCTGCTTCGCCGGGCAGGTCACCATGTTGCGCAAGTTCCGCGCGAAGGTGGACATGCTTCCGCAGGTGATGCTCGCAGGACTGATTTCGGTGGCCGGTGCCGCGTTGTTCGTCGTGCCGAGCTTCACGGCGAGCTCCCGGGACCTCGTGGTGCTTGCCATCATGGGTTGCATCCAGCTTGGTGCGGGATGCCTGCTCGCCACCGCAGCGTCGCGCGAGCTCTCGGCCACCGAGATGGGACTGCTGGCACTGCTCGAGCCGATCCTCGGGCCCGTCTGGGTTTGGGCCCTGATGGGCGAGCATCCGGGCGTACCTGCGCTGGTTGGCGGCCTGATCGTGCTGGGCGCCGTGGTCGCCAACGAAGCATTCGCGCTTTGGCGCGGACGCACCGGGCTCGCGCAGACGCGGTCTGCAGTATGATGGCGGCGAGCGCGTCGCAGGCGGCGCTACAGCCTTATGATGCGCGCCATTGGTGAATCGTCCCGGTTCGCTCCCGGTTATCCGTAGCTCTTGAGCCGCGAACGCCGCAGGGCCGCCCCAAGGCGTTCGCGCTGACTGCCGTTTCGGGCAAAAGTATCGTGCGAGGCGCGCCAATACAGGCCGGGTGCACCGAGTTGGCCGCCTCGCGAAACTTTTGCCCGTTGTGATCGCGCCGCGAAACTTTTCGTCGATATCGTGTGAAAACCACATTCCTCGACTTCGAGCAGCCCATCGCCGAGCTTCAGCAGAAGATCGACGAGCTGCGCTACGTGCACGAGGACTCGGCGGTCGACATCAGCGACGAGATCGCGCGCCTCACCAAGAAGAGCCAGCAGCTCACGCGCGACATCTACAGCAAGCTCACGGCCTGGCAGATCGCGCAGGTCGCGCGCCATCCGCAGCGTCCCTACACACTCGACTACGTCAACGGGATGTTCGGCGATTTCCGCGAATTGCACGGCGATCGCTCGTACGCCGACGATCCGGCGATCGTGGGCGGCCTCGCGCGCTTCAATGGCGCGCCGTGCATGGTGATCGGCCACCAGAAGGGCCGCGACACCAAGGAAAAGATCCATCGCAACTTCGGCATGCCGCGACCGGAAGGCTATCGCAAGGCGCTGCGC
Organism: Casimicrobiaceae bacterium; assembly: GCA_035542515.1. Taxonomy (GTDB): domain Bacteria; phylum Pseudomonadota; class Gammaproteobacteria; order Burkholderiales; family Casimicrobiaceae; genus VBCG01. The sequence continues at coordinate 1,157 of DATKLH010000447.1, read as the reverse complement.
CTGATGAAGCTCGCCGAGAAGTTCGGGCTGCCGCTGTTCACCTTCGTCGACACACCGGGCGCGTATCCCGGCATCGGCGCCGAGGAGCGCGGACAGTCCGAAGCGATCGGCCGCAATCTCTACGAAATGGCCGGCCTGCGCGTTCCAATCATCGTGACCGTCATCGGCGAAGGCGGGTCGGGCGGCGCGCTCGCCATCGCGATCGGCGACGCCACCTTGATGCTGCAATACTCGACCTATTCGGTGATCTCGCCGGAGGGCTGCGCATCGATTCTGTGGAAGTCGGCCGAGCATGCGTCCGAAGCCGCAGAGACGCTCGGGATCACCGCGCCGCGCTTGAAGCAGCTCGGGCTCATCGACAAGATCGTCAACGAGCCGCTTGGCGGAGCGCATCGCGACCACCCGGCGACCATGGTCGCGGTGAAGAAGGCACTGACCGAGGCCTTGCGCCATCTCCAGGACCAGCCGATCGAAACGCTTCTGGAAACGCGCGAAGACAAGATCCTCGGCTATGGCAGGTTCAAGGAGATCACCACCGGCTGAGCCGGCATCGCGCGCATCGCAACCCGCGCGCGAACCGATCTCGTGCGAGGTGCGCGACGCCGAGAAGCGCGTGCGCGATGGCGTGCGTGCTGCGATGCAACTCCACGCGTCGTCCGGTGCGCGCATCGCCGTCGCGCTCTCCGGCGGCCGCGACTCGACAGTGCTGCTCGATGCGACGCACGCCGAGGCCACGTCGTTGCGGCACGACGTCGTTGCGTTGCACGTGCATCACGGTCTTTCACCGCATGCCGACGCGTGGAGCGCCCATTGCGAAGCGCTCTGTCGTTCGCTCGACGTTCCGATCGCCGTGGAGCGCGTCGATGTTCCACGCGCGCCGCGCAAGAGCCTCGAAGGCACGGCGCGCGAGGCGCGATATCGAGCGCTTGCTGCGATGGCACAGCGCAGCGGCGCTGCGATGGTCATGCTCGGGCATCAGCAGGACGATCAGGCGGAGACGCTGCTCCTGCACCTGCTGCGCGGCTCTGGACCACGGGGGCTCGCCGCGATTCCGCGCGTACGCGATGCGCGCGGCGTCCGGTGGGTGCGGCCCCTGCTCGACATCCCGCGAACGGTGATCGATGCCTACGTCGAAGCGCGAGCGTTGCGTTACGTTG
>DATKLH010000446.1:0-4240 GCA_035542515.1 Casimicrobiaceae bacterium | reverse complement strand
GGCGGACCGGCGCGGCGCATGACGTGGCTGGGACCCGATGCGATCGTGCGCGGCTGGACGCCCGACAATCACATCCTGTTCGTCACCACGTATGGACAGCCGTTCTTTCGCAATTACCGCGCCTTCACGCTCGATCCGTCGGGCGGGATGCCGGTGCTGCTGCCGCTGGGCCAGGTGAATCACCTGGCATTCGGCCCCGGCAAGAGCATGGTGATCGGTCGCAACACCGCCGATCCGGCGCGCTGGAAGCGCTATCGCGGCGGCACCGCGGGCCACCTCTGGATCGATGCGCAAGGCAGCGGCACGTTTCGCCGCATGAGCGAGCTGCGCGGCAACATCACCAGCCCGATGTGGATCGGCCATCGCGTCTATTTCCTGTCCGACGGCGAAGGCGTGGGCAATCTCTACTCGTGCAAGCCCGATGGCTCCGATCTGCGTCGCCACACCGATCACGATGCGTACTACGCGCGCAACGCTCAGACCGACGGACGCCGCATCGTGTACCAGTGCGCCGGCGACATCTGGCTGTTCGACCCTTCGCGCGAGGAGTCGCGCCGCATCGACATCTCGCTCGCATCGCATCGCACGCAGGCGGCGCGTCGCTTCGTGCCCGCAGACGACAATCTCGGCAGCGTCAACGTGCATCCCGAGGGACATAGCGTCGCAATCGACACGCGCGGCAAGCTGTTCAGCTTTGCATTGTGGGAGGGCGCGGTGCGGCAGCACGGCAACGACGACGGTGGTCGTTACCGTCAGGGACAGTGGTTGGCGGACGGGACGCGGATCGTGGCGGTGGGCGACGGGTCGGGCGAGGAGCGCATCGTCGTCTTCGCCGGCGCGGAACAGCGTGCCTTGCCCTGGGACGTAGGACATGTCGTGACGCTGCAAGCTGCGCCACGCGGAACGCGCGTGGCCATCGCCAATCATCGCAACGAAGTGTTGATCGGCGACGTCGAAAGCGGCGACCTCGCGATCATCGATCGCAGCGACGCGGGTCGCACCGAGGACCTCGCGTGGTCGGCGGACGGCGCATGGCTGGCTTACAGCTTCGCGACCTCGTTGCGGCACACCGCGATCAAGCTGCACGACGTCGAGCGCAATGCCGGCCGGCTCGTCACGCAGCCGGAATTCCACGACTACTGTCCGGCGTTCGATCCGGCGGGCCGTTACCTGTACTTCCTTTCGATTCGCACCTTCGATCCGGTCTACGACAACGTGCAATTCGAGTTGAGCTTTCCGCGCGGCGCGCGACCCTATCTGATCGCGTTGCAGTCGGGAGGCGCTCCGCCATTCGATCCGCCGCCCAAGGGACTCAAGATGGATCGGCGTGCGGGCGACGCGGCGGGCGCGTCCCCGGCCGAGCTGCCCGCGGTGGAGTTGGAAGGCATCGAGCGACGCGTCGCGCCGTTTCCCGTGCCCGAGAACCGCTTCGGACAGATCGCCGGCGCGGCGGGGGGCAAGGTCGTGTGGACCGTGCTTCCCATCGTCGGCGCGCACGGTCGCGGTGGGCACAAGGAAGGACCCGGCCGGCTCGAAGCGTTCGACTTCGCGACGCTCAAGGTCGAGACGTTGATGGACAAGGCGGGCCGGTTCACCTTGGCCGCCGACGGCGTGACGCTGGTGGTTCGCGAAGGCAAGCGCCTGCGTGCCATCGCAACCAGCAAGGCGCCCGAAGCCGAACGCGAGCCGCGATCCGAGGAGCCGTCGCGCAAGAGCGGTTACATCGCGCTCGACCGCGTACGCGTGTCGGTGGACCCGCGGCAGGAGTGGCGGCAGATGTTGCGCGAAGTGTGGCGGATGCAGCGCGATCACTTCTGGGTGCACACCATGTCCGGCGTGGATTGGGACGCGGTGTACGAGCAATACCGTCCGTTGCTCGATCGCGTCGCGACCCGCGCCGAGCTCTCCGACCTCATCTGGGAAATGCAGGGCGAGCTCGGGACTTCGCACGCCTACGAAATGGGCGGCGATCATCGCAAGCCGCCGCCGGTCGCTCTGGGTTGTCTCGCGGCCGAGCTGCGCTACGTCGACGATGCGAGCGGTTACGAGATCGTTGCGAGCGTCCGCGGCGATCCATGGGACGCGGGCGCGGATTCACCGCTCAACGCGATCGGCGTCGAGGCGCGCCGCGGCGAGCGCATCATCGCGGTCAATGGGCAGCGCGTATCGCGCGAGCGACCGCCGCAGGCGCTGCTGGTGCACCAGGCGGGCACCAAGGTCGAGCTCACGCTCGCAGGCGATGCGGACGGTGCGCGACGCGAGCGCAACGTGCTCGTCACCACGCTGACCGACGAAGTTCCGGCGCGGTACCGCGAGTGGGTCGAGCGCAATCGGCGCTGGGTGCACGAGCACTCCGACGGACGCGTCGGCTACTTTCATCTTCCCGACATGATGTCCGCCGGCTACGCCGAGTTCCACCGTTACTTCGGCGTGGAATGCGATCGCGATGCGCTGATCGTCGACGTGCGGTACAACCGCGGTGGCCACGTGTCGCAGCTTCTGCTCGAGAAAGTGGCGCGCCGGCGGATCGCGTATTGCGTCGCGCGCTGGGGTCATCCCGAGCCCTATCCCAACGAGTCGCGCTTCGGACCCGTGGTGGCGCTCACCAACGAGCACGCCGGCTCCGATGGCGACATCTTTTCGCACGGCTTCAAGCTGATGAAGCTCGGGCCGCTGGTCGGCACGCGGACCTGGGGCGGTGTCATCGGCATCAATCCGCGCCATACGCTGGTCGACGGCACGCAGACGACGCAGCCGGAGTACTCGTTCTGGTTCGCCGACGTCGGCTGGGGCGTCGAGAACTACGGAACCGATCCGCAGATCGAAGTCGACAACGCCCCGCAGGATGCGGCGGCCGGACGTGATCGGCAACTCGAGACGGCGCTGGCAACCGTTCTCGAGCTGGTCAACAGCGAAGGGGCCTTGAAGCCGTCGTTCGAGGAGCGTCCGAACCTGCGGCGTGCGCCGCTGCCGCCGAGGCGCTGACGGCCTGTTTGAATGCAGTCGAGACGCGATGAAGCTCGCCACGTGGAACGTCAACGGTATTCGCGCGCGTGAAGCGCAGCTGTGCGAATGGCTCGAGCGCGATCGTCCTGACGTCGTCTGCCTGCAGGAGCTCAAGGCTGAGCCGGCGCAGATCCCCGAGCGCTGCAAGCTGCCCGATTACCACGCGTACTGGCACGGCATGCGCGCTTATTCGGGCGTGTCGCTGCATGTGCGCAAGGACGCCTTCGATGGCGACCCGGTGTTCAGCCATCCCGATTTCGACATGGAGGCGCGCATCGTCCAGGCCGATGTCGGTCGGCAGGTGTTCGCGTCGGTGTACGTGCCCAACGGCGGCAAGGATTATCCGGCGAAGATCGACTTCCTGACGCGACTGGTGGGCTGGGTGCAGAAGGTGCACGACGAAGGCCGCGAGCTCGTGCTGTGCGGCGATATCAACATCGCGCGGGAAGAGATCGACGTCCATCCCAAGGAGCGCAAGCCGGGGATCATCGGTCAGCGTCCCGAGGAGCGGGCGTTGTTCGCCGATCTGCTCGGCGATCGCATGGTCGATGTCGGCCGCGCGCTCGACCCCGACAACGAACGCCTGTTCAGCTGGTGGCCGCCGTGGCGGAACATGCGTCAGCGCAACATCGGCTGGCGCATCGATTACATCCTCGCCTCGAAGAGCATCGCGGAGAAGGTCACGCGTTGCGCGGTGCTGGCCGACGTCGGCACAAGCGATCACGCGCCGGTGTTGATGAGTACTGACTAACCCCGCCTTTGCTTGTTTTCAATGTGCGCCTGCCGCAGCCTCCGCGCCGACCGACGCGCGTACCGGGCGTGCGAGCCACACCACCAGGATGAGTGCGATGAAGATCAGCGCCGAGACGTAGAAGATGTCGTTGGCCGACAGCATGAAGGCCTGTTGATCGACGATGCGATTCAGCGCGTCGTGCGCCTGCGACGGCGTCATGCCGCCCGCCTGCAGCGTGGCAAGCGCTTGCGACGAGGTCGGATCGTATTGCGTAAGGTGCTCGACCAGTTGCGAATGGTGCAGGCTCGCGCGTCGATCCCACCATGTCGTCGCGATCGACGTGCCGAACGAGCCGGCGGTGATCCGGGCGAAGTTGAACAGTCCCGACGCGGCGGGGATGCGCTCAGGTGCGAGACCGGACAAGCTCAGCGTGACCAATGGAATGAAGAACACCGCGACCGCGGCACCCTGGATGATGGTTGGAATGAGCAGCGTGCGGAT
>DATKLH010000445.1:0-4133 GCA_035542515.1 Casimicrobiaceae bacterium | reverse complement strand
GCGGTGCGTGCTGCGGAAACGATCACTGCATCGGGCATGGTTCACCGTCCCGGGAATGAAGAACCGCGTGTCGCGCTAACCGTTGAACGAGCGGCCTTCCGCGGCGAGTGTCGCAAGTAACGGAGCCGGCTGCCAGAACGCCGGATCCGCATGCTCGTTCGCGGCGAAGCGGTGCATGGCGCGCACCACGTTGTACAAGCCCAGCGTGTCGGCGTAGAACATCGGGCCGCCCCGGTAGCGCGGAAACCCGTAGCCTGCAAGGTACACCAGGTCGATGTCGGAAGCGCGCACCGCAATGCCTTCCTCGAGCAGATGTGCGCCCTCGTTGACCAGCGCGAGGATGCATCGACCGACGATCTCCTCGTCGCCGATCGTGCGCGGCGTGATGCCGACCTGCGCGCGATGCGCCTCGATCAGTGCGTCGACCGCAGGATCCGGCAATGCGTCCCGCCGACCCGGTTCGTAGCGATACCAGCCGAGGCTCGTCTTCTGGCCGAAGCGGCCAAGCTCGCACAGCCGGTCGGCCACACGCGAATAACGCACGTGCGGCTTCTCGACGTAACGCCGCTTGCGAACCGCCCACCCGACGTCGTTGCCGGCCAGGTCGAACATGCGGAACGGTCCCATCGCCATGCCGAACGACTCGAGCGCGCGATCGATCTGCATCGGCATCGCGCCCTCCTCGACCAGGAACATCGCCTGACGCACGTATTGCTCGAGCATGCGATTGCCGATGAAGCCGTCGCACACGCCGGAGACCACCGCGGTCTTGCCGATGATGCGCGCAAGTCGCATGACCGTTTGAAGCACATCCATGCCGGTGCGCGCGCCGCGCACGATCTCGAGCAGCTTCATGACGTTCGCGGGACTGAAGAAGTGCATGCCGATCACATCCTGCGGTCGCGCAGTCGCCGCGGCGATGCGGTCCAGATCGAGCGTCGAGGTGTTGGACGCGAGAATCGCGCCCCCTTTCATCGTGGCGTCGAGCTTCCTGAAGACCTGTGTCTTGATGTCCATGTCCTCGAACACGGCCTCGATGACGAGGTCGGCGCTGGCGACATCGTCGTAGGACAGCGTGGGATGGAGCAACGCGAGAGTGCTCCGAACTTGCTCGGCACCGATCTTTCCCTTGGCTGCAGCCGCCTGGTAAGTCCTGTGGATCGTCGCGGCGCCCTTGTCGAGCGCCGCCTGGTTCATTTCCAGGAGCGCCACGGGAATTCCGGCGGACAGGAAGTTCATCGCGATGCCGGTTCCCATGGTGCCGGCGCCGATGACAGCGATGCGCTCGATGCGGCGCGCCGGCGTGTCGGCGTCCAGGCCCGGGTACTTGGCGGCTGCGCGCTCGGCGAAGAACGCATGGCGCAGTGCACGCGACTCCGGCGTTTGCATGAGCTGGAGGAACAGCTCGCGCTCCACGCGCATGCCGTCGTCGAACGACTTGCCCACCGACGCCGCCACCGCATCGACGCATTTGCGTGGCGCAGGGTATTGCGGCGCCCGTGCGGCAACCGCGGCGCGCGCCAACTGGAAGAACGGTTCCGCGAGCGGATAATCGATCTTCACATCGCGCAGGCGGCGCGGGGATCGGTTGTCGCGGCTGACCTCGCGCGCAAGGGCCACGGCGCCTTGCAGCAGATCGCCCTCGATCAATCGATCGACCAGCGCCGTGTTCGCGAATCGATCCGCAGCCACCGTCGAGCCCGAGACGATCATGTTCAACGCGCGCTCCACACCGATCGCGCGCGGCAGTCTTTGCGTGCCACCCGCGCCGGGAAGAAGACCGAGCTTGACTTCCGGGAGTGCGATCTGCGCGCTCGGCAAGGCGACGCGATAGTGGCATCCCAACGCGAGCTCCAGGCCGCCGCCCATGCACACCCCACCGATCGCCGCGACCACCGGCTTGTCGCTCGCTTCGACGATGCGGATCAGCGTGTTGAGCGTCGGTTCCGCAACCGCCTTGGGCGTGTTGAACTCGCGGATGTCGGCCCCGCCCGAGAACACCTTGTCGTTGCCGATGAGGACAATGGCGCCGACACCCGCGTCCTCCCCCGCACGGTCGACACCGGCCGCGACCGCGCTGCGGACCGCGTGACCCAGGCCATTGACCGGCGGGTTGTCCAGCGTGATGACGGCGACATCGCCGTGCGTGTCGTACCTGGCAGTCATGTCCGTTCACTCCAGCGTTGGCTGCGGCGCCACCATGCGATAGCCTCGCGCAGCGCTGCGCAGACCATGCGTTCGCGCTACACCTCGAGCCATTCGCGCCGCACCGACGGTGCCTCGTCGAATGCTCGCGGCGTCCCTTCGAAGACGATGCGACCGTGGCCCATGACGTAGAGACGCTGCGAGATATCGAGCGCGATGGTGAGCTTCTGCTCGATCAACAGGATCGCCACGCCGCGTTGCGATATGTGCATCAGCAGGTCGCGCACGACGTCGACCATCATCGGCGCGAGTCCTTCGGTCGGCTCGTCGACCATGATGAGGTCCGGATCGCCCATAAGGGTACGACAGATCGAGAGCAATTGCTGCTCGCCGCCCGATAACGCCCCGCCGGCGACATCGGCCCGCTCACGCAGCACCGGGAACAACGCGAGCAGATCGTCCATCGACCAGCGCGCAGCGGCCGCCCCCGTCTTGAGACCCAGCGTCAGGTTCTCGCGAACCGTGAGCGCGGGAAAGATCTCGCGATCCTCAGGGACGTAGCCCAAGCCACGGCGTGCGATGTCGTGCGGGGTGCAACCGTCGATGCGCCGGCCCTTGAAGCGAATGACGCCGGAAGGCGGGACAAGACCCATGATCGTGCGGATGGTCGTGGAGCGGCCGGCGCCGTTGCGTCCGAGCAGGCTCACGATCTCGCCCGGCGCCACGCGGAACGACACGCCTTGCAGGATGTGACTCTTGCCGTAGAAAGCATGCAGGTCTTCGACTTCAAGCATGCGCGGTTCCGAGGTAGGCGGTGCGAACCGCTTCGTTGGCACGTATGCGCGCCGGTACATCGGTCGCAATGACCTTGCCGTACACGAGCACGGAGATGCGATCGGCGAGGTCGAACACCACGCCCATGTCGTGCTCGACCATCAGCAGCGTGCGCCCCTGCGAGACCGAACGGATCAGCTCGACTGCGGACGCGGCTTCGGCGCGGCTCATGCCGGCGGTGGGCTCGTCGAGCAGGATGACGCGCGCATCGCCGGCGATGGTGATGCCGATTTCGAGCGCGCGCAGCTCGGCATAGGTGAGCACGCCGGCGGGCGTGTCGCGTCGCGCGGTGAGGCGAATCTGTTCGAGAACGCGCTCGGTTCGCTCATTGGCATCGCGCAGATCGTCCACGCGTTGCCAGAAGCTGTAGCGGTAGCCGAGCGACCATAGCACGCTGCAGCGCAGGTTCTCGTAGACCGACAGCCGCGGAAACACGTTGGTGAGCTGGAAGCTGCGTGCCAGGCCGCGACGATAAATGCGGTGCGGAGGCGCGGCGGTGATATCGCTTCCGTCGAGAACAATCGAACCCGACGTCGGCGTCACGCTGCCACTGATGAGGTTGAACAGCGTGGACTTGCCTGCGCCGTTGGGTCCGATGATCGCGTGTCGCTCGCCGTTCACGATGTCGAGGCAAACGCCGCGGATGATCTCGGTGGCGCCGAAGCGCTTATGCACCTCGACCAATTGCAGCGCCGGCGAACGCTTAGCATCGCTCGATGAACGGACCGCGCTCATCGCGATGCAACTCCCTTCGCCGCGACCTGCTGCTGCACCGCGTCCCAGGCTCGCGCGACGATGGGCCAGGTGCGGCGAAAAACGACGAAGCCGACGACCAGCGTTGCGACGGCCGCGATCCAGGGCCACGCCTTCGCAGCATCGACGCCGACTCCGAGGATCGCCATCCGCGTGCCGAGCTCGGGTTGTGTCGACAGCCGGTAGCTCATCTCGATGGCCATCACGCCGCCGAACATCATCACGAGCGCAGGCACGAGAGCGATCGCATACGCAATGAGTACCCCCCGGAACGCAGGCATCCGCGCCACTGTGGTGTGCATGGCGATCAGCCCGGCAAGTCCCGCAGGTGCGGACGCCACGGTGATCATGAAGAACAATCCCAGGTAAAGCTGCCACGCGGAGGTGTAACCGCTGAGGCT
>DATKLH010000444.1:0-6518 GCA_035542515.1 Casimicrobiaceae bacterium | reverse complement strand
CGTATCGGCGAGGCCTATCTGGCGCGCAAGCGCGGTCTGCTGATCGAAGATGAGGCGATCTTCGCGCCGTCCGGCGAGGTAGTGCAGACGTACGCGCAATGCGCCGATCAGCCGCTGCTGACGCGACACCGACCGCGCCTCGTTCATGGTGAGCAGGCCGTTGCGCGCCATGTCGCTCCAGGTGCGCCCGACGCCCATCGCGCGTGCGATCCAGAGCACGGTCTGCAGGTCGCGCAAACCGCCCGGGCTTTCCTTGACGTTGGGCTCGAGGTTGGACGACGCGTCGTGGTACTTGAGGTGCCGTTGCTGCTGCTCCAGCACCTTGGCATCGTAGAACTTCGCCACATCGAGCGTGGCGGCGAAGCGCTTGCGGAACTGCTGGTACAGCCGCCGCGATCCGGTCACGCGCCGGCTTTCGAGCAGGCTGGTGCGCACCGTGATGTCGGCGTCCATTTCCTGCTCGCACTCATCGAGGGTGCGGACGGCGTGCCCGAGCTCGATGCCGATGTCCCACAGCGTCGTGAAGAAACGCCCCACCGGCTCGGCACTCTTCGCGTCCAGTTCGCCGGGGAGCAGAACCAGCACGTCGACGTCGGAATGCGGATAGAGCTGGCCGCGACCAAAGCCGCCGACGGCGATCAGCGCGAGATCGCCGTCGACGCCGATCTCGTTCCACACGCCCACGAGCACGCGGTCGGTGAGGCGCGCGAGGCCACGCAGCAAGCGCGGTGTGTCCGGTGCAGCCATGAAGTCGCGCTGCAGCTGCGCTTTGCCGCGCGCAAGCTCCTCGCGCCAATAGGCGACGCCACTGTCGGCATGCGCCGCGGGAGCGGATTCGACGAGGGCGGGGGTGGACATTCAGCGCAGCGCACGCGAAGGCGTGCACGCTCGAGGTCGGCCAACTGCATCGACGCGCTCGACGACGATTGTGCGGGCGCGAGCGGCGTGACGCATCGGCTGGCCGGACTGCGGCGTTATGCCGCAGGCGGCGGTGGCGTTCCGGCGGACTGCGTGAGGATCTCGAAACCGTCCTCGGTCACCAGGACGGTGTGTTCCCATTGCGCCGAAAGCGAGTGGTCCGCGGTCACGATGGTCCAGCCGTCGGCGAGGCAGCGGATGCCAGGACGCCCCGCGTTGATCATCGGCTCGACGGTAAAGATCATGCCGGGCTGCAGCTTGAGGCCGGTACCCGGACGTCCATAGTGCAGGACCTGCGGCTCTTCGTGGAACTGCTTGCCGATGCCATGACCGCAGAACTCGCGCACCACCGAAAAGCCGTTGCTCTCGGCAAAGCGCTGGATCGTCGCGCCGATGTCGCCCAGATGCGCGCCGGCACGCACGGCGCGAATGCCACGCCACATGGCCTCGTAAGTGACATCGACGAGGCGCCGCGCCTGGATCGAGGCCTTGCCGATCATGAACATGCGGCTCGTATCGCCGTGATAACCATCCTTGATCACGGTGACGTCGACGTTGACGATGTCGCCGTCCTTGAGCTTCTTGTCGCCGGGAATGCCGTGACATACGACATGGTTCACCGACGTGCACAGCGACGCGGGGTACGGCGAGTGCCCTGGCGGCGCGTAATTGAGGGTCGCCGGCACGGTGTGCTGCACGTTGACCATGTAGTCGTGCGCCAGCCGATCGATGTTGCCGGTCGTCGCGCCTGCCACCACATGCGGCGTCAGGTAGTCGAGAAGCTCGGCGGCGAGGCGGCCGGCCACGCGCATGCCGGCGATGTCGTCACCGGTCTTGAGCTTCACTCCCATGGGTTGGGTGCCTCTCATGCGCGCAGCAGTTCGTTGATCGCCGTCTTGGAGCGCGTCTTCGCGTCGACGCGCTTCACGATCACGGCGCAGTACAGGGAGTGGCTGCCATCGCTCGCCGGCAGGCTTCCCGCGACGACCACCGATCCGGCTGGAACGCGACCGTACAGAATCTCGCCGCTGGTGCGATCGTAGATCTTGGTGCTTTGTCCGATGAACACGCCCATGCCGAGCACGCTGTTCTCCTCGACGATCACGCCTTCGACGACTTCCGAACGCGCGCCGATGAAGCAGTTGTCCTCGATGATGGTGGGATTGGCCTGCAGGGGCTCCAAAACCCCACCGATACCGACGCCGCCGGATAGATGCACGTTGCGGCCGATCTGCGCGCAGGAACCCACGGTCGCCCAGGTATCGACCATGGTGCCCTCGTCGACGTAGGCCCCGATGTTCACGTACGAGGGCATCAGCACGACGTTGCGCCCCACGTAAGCGCCACGTCGCGCGACCGCCGGGGGAACCACCCGCACGCCGGCGCTGGCGAAAGCGTCTTCGTCGAATTGCGCGAACTTGGTCGGCACCTTGTCGTAGAAGCGAAACGGCACCGCGGGACCGGCGAGACCAATGGGCTTGTTGTCGGCGAGCCGGAACGACAGCAGCACGGCCTTCTTGATCCACTGATGCGTGACCCATTCCGGCCCGCGCTTCTCGGCCACGCGCAGCGCGCCCGCGTCCAGTTGCGCGATCACGTGTTCCACCGCCTCGCGCACCTGGCTGGGGGCGCTCGCGGGTGTCAGCGTCGATCGCTGCTCCCAGGCAGCGTCGATGGTGCTAAGCAGGTCGTTCATTGCAGAGGCGGAAAAAGCGTGATTTTACACCGGGGTAGCGCGAGCCATCGCGGCCTCGGGCCGATCCCGGGCGCGCAAGCCGAAACTGCACTTGGTAGCCGCCGGCAGCGATTTCAAGCGCGCAACGGAAGCTGGCCGAGGCGAATGGTACTTTTGCGGGGCGCGGCCGCGGAGCCCGGCCGCACGGCGATTCACATCGTCTTGAACCGATGCGCGAATGTGCGCGAGACGATGAGCTTCTCGCTGCGGTCCTTGAGCGTGATGACCGGCTGATCGCGCCAGTCGCGCTCGACCTTGGCGATCGCGCGCAGGTTCACGATGGTTGCGCGATGCACTTGCCAGAACGCTTCGGGGTCGAGCTCGTCGTAGAGCTCCTTGATCGGCTTCTTGATCAGGGCCTCCGACTCGCGCGTGACCACCTTGGTGTACTTGTCCTCGGCCTTGAAGTACACGACGTCGTCGACCGCGATCATCTGCAGCGTATTGCCCAGCGACGCGCGGATCCAGCGCAGCGGCCCGGCACCGTCGCGCGATGAAAGCCTCGCGAGCAAGCTCGCGAGATCGACCGGCGGCGCGTCGAGGCGGCGCTTGAGGCGCTCGACCACTTTCGCGATCCGCTGCGGCGTCACCGGCTTCAGCACGTAGTCGATGGCGCCTTCCTCGAAGGCCGCGACCGCGTACTCGTCATAGGCGGTCACAAACACCACGTGCGCGTGCGAGCCGATCTCGCGCGCGACTTCGAGACCGCTGCGCACCGGCATGCGGATGTCGAGGAAAGCGATGTCGGGACGATGCTCCTCGGCGAGATCGAACGCCTGCGCACCGTTTTCGGCCTCCGCGACGATCACCAGATCGGGCCACGCCTCGCCGAGTCGCGCTTTCAGTTGCGCGCGCAGCAGCGGTTCGTCTTCGGCGATCAGCGCGGTGGCCATGCGGGCAGTCTAGCAGCACGCAACCGCGTGCAGCAGTCGACAGGAGCCGCCACACGACGCGCCGTCGTCGGACTGCTGCATCAGCGGCTTGAACACGCCTACACCATGGGAGCCTGATAAGGGAGCCTGAGCTCGGCGCGAGCGCCGCGCGGCGCGACCGGCTCGAGAGCGAAGCGCGCGCGCGGGCCGTACAACGCGGCGAGACGTTCGCGCACATTGGACAGGCCGACGCCTTGACCTGCCGTGCGCCCGTCGCTCGTGAGGCCTCGACCGGTATCGACCACTGCGATGATCACGCTGTCGTCGTCGTGGCGCGCGCTGACGGTGACCGTTCCACCGTCGGCGGCCGGCTCGATGCCATGCTTGATCGCGTTCTCGACGATCGAGATGAGCAGGTTCGGCGGAAACGGATGGGTGCGCAATTGCGGCGGAATTTCCATGCTGAACTTCAGGCGCGGGCCGATGCGCATCTTGAGAATGCTGAGGTAAGCCTCGGCGAGGTCGGCCTCCTTGCCGAGCGTCGTCGAGCTTGCGCGCAACTGCGGCAGCGCGGCGCGCAGGTAATCGGTGAGGTGCGCAAGAAGCTGGCTCGCCTTGGGCGGATCGGTTTCGGTCAGGAACTGGACCGACGCGAGCGTGTTGAACAGGAAGTGCGGTTCGACCTGCGCCTGCATCAGCTTCAGCTCCGCTTCGATCGCCTGCTTGGACAGCAGGTGCCGCTCGGCCTCGGCCTTCATGAGCACTGCCGCAGCGCGCGTCTCGCGCGCCTTGACGTAGAACATGAGACTCACCAGCAGGCCCATCACCCACGCCGCGAACAAGTTCGACCAGAAGAACATCAGTCGTGCGCGAACGTAGTCGATCGAATAGTCCTTGACGATGATGACCAGGATCACGCCGATCACCGCACCCAGCGCGCACGCACCGACCAGCCGGAGAATCGGGGAAGTTCTGTCCCACGGTGCCGATGCGTTGACGCAAAACGCGATGCAGAACCCGTAGATCTGCACGGTGACCAGAGGGTGCCAGAACGGTCGCACATCGTCGGTCCACAGCACCAGCGCGATACCGGTGTTGATCGCCGCGATGAGGGCGTAGGACTGCCAGTTCGCGTGGAATCCGGCCGTGAGGGAGCGCAGCAGCGGTTGCGGGGGAGCCAGTGTCGCCATGAGCGCCGATTGTAGGATCAGGCGAGGACGGGAAGCCGACGCGGCGACGGGGCGCTTTCGGCGGCGACAAAACGCTTCGGGCGCGGGCCGGGCGCGGCGGGTCTATCAGTTCCGCAGCCGGCCTGCGAACGTCACGATGCGCTCGATGCCCTCGGCACACTCGTCGAACTCGGCAACCAGCGCGATGCGGACCCGGTTGCGTCCCGGGTTCTGGCCATGCGCGTCGCGCGCGAGATAGCGGCCCGGGAGCACGGTGACGTTCTGTTCCTCGTAGAGGCGCTGAGCGAACTGCGCGTCGTCGATCGGGGTGCGCGCCCACAAGTAGAACGCCGCTTGCGGCATCTCGCACGGCATCACCTCGGCCAGACGCGGATGCGCCATGCGGAATTTCCTTGCGTAACGGGCGCGATTGTCGCGCACGTGCGCTTCGTCGCTCCATGCCGCGATGCTCGCCTGGGCGACCGAGCCCGACATCGCCGAGCCATGGTAGGTTCGATACAGCCAGAAGGCCTTGAGGAGCTCGGCGTTCCCGGCGACATAACCGGAGCGCAGGCCCGGCGCGTTGGATCGCTTGGAGAGGCTGCCGAAGACCACGACGTTCGCGTAGTCGCGCCGGCCCAGCTTGCGAGCCGCACCCAGAGCGCCGAGCGGCGGCGCATTTTCGTCGAAATAGATCTCCGAATAGCACTCGTCGGAGGCGATCACGAACCCGTGTCGATCGGCCAGTGCGAACAAGCGCTGCCATGCCGCGAGATCCAGCACGTGGCCAGTGGGATTGTCCGGCGAACAGACGTACAGCAGCTGGGTGCGGTCGAGCACCTCCTCAGGCACCTCGTCCCAGGCATGCGCGTAGCCGCGCGCCGGGTCCGCGTTGACGAAATACGGCGCTGCGCCGCCGAGGATCGCGGCACCCTCGTAGATCTGGTAGAACGGGTTGGGAATCAGGACCGTCGCGTCGGGCTGCGTCGGATCGAGCACGGTCTGCGCAAAGGCGAACAGCGCCTCGCGACTTCCCAGCACCGGAAGCACCTGTGTGGTCGCATCGAGTTGGTCGAGGTCGTGGCGCGCGATGAGCCAGCGCGCGATTGCCTCGCGCAGTGCGGGCGACCCCGCCGTCATGGGATAATTCGCAAGCGTCGCTTTCGCGCCCTGGGTGAGCGCGTCGATGACCAGCTGCGGCGTCGCGTGGCGCGGCTCGCCGATGTGGAACTTGATCGGAGATTTGGCCGGATCGGGCTTGACCGCAGCGAACAACGCCTGCAGGCGTTCGAACGGATAGGGATGCAGGGACTGGAGAAGCGGATTCACGCGGTGGCGATGGCGATGGACGAATGCGATGGACGCGGTGGGTCGCGAGCGATTATAGCGGCGCGCCTGCGATTGCCGTTGTGCTTGTCGTGCCGCGTCTAGGACACTCGCTTCTCGATGGATACGCTCGCATCATCATCGCCCCATGAAGTTGCCAGGTCGCCGGGCAACACGCCCTGGCGCCTGGTCGCCTGGCTCGCGAACGCGATCGCATTTGTTGGCTTCGCGTGGGTCCTCGTCCATTGGGGATGGCAATGGTTTGCGCCGAGAACCGACGTCAAGCCCGGGGAGCCGCCCGCGAATCCGGCGGGTGTGATCATCGCGTCCGGTCTGTTCGGAAAGGCCTCCAACACGGATAGCAGCTCCGTGGCGGCGCCGGCCGCCGCGGCGAGTACCGATGCGCGACTGCTGGGCGTGGTGGCCGAACCCGACGGCAAAGGCTACGCAGTGTTCCGTTTGTCCACCGGCCCGCGGGTCGTGATCGCCGGAGGCGAA
>DATKLH010000443.1:0-4260 GCA_035542515.1 Casimicrobiaceae bacterium | reverse complement strand
TCGGCTGGGCGGTGTTCCTGAACGAACGCTGAATGACGTCGCGCGACGACACCGCGCACGCCGCCCTCGTGTGCAATTTGCAGTGACCGATGCGTCGAAGGCACAACCGTGTTCGCGCGCATGCGACCCGGTTGTCATAATCGATTCCGTTTCCGCGTTCCGGCGCACGAACATTGCGCCGGCGTGCGGAAGTGAGCGAGGCGCTTTTGTGGCGGACCACGCTGTCCTCGACTCCGTTCGCGCTGCGCGTTTGGCTCGTCAGCCCGGTCTCGGCGTGCGCACCATCGCATCCAGCAGGCGTTCGATGATCGCCTGCGGATCATCGCACTGACCGGTGTGCACGGGCGAGCACTGGATGATCGTGCTGCGCGCAGCGGTCAGCCAGTGAAAGCGCTCGCGCGGCGACATTGCGCCGAGCGCTCCAGCGGCCTCGCCGCCTGCGCAAATGCGCGGAATGGTCGCGAGATGCTCGCGCACCGTTTGCAGATCGACGCCGGGATCGAGCGCGAGCACGCGCTGTTCGTCGAGCTCGATGCGAGCCTCGAGGTAGCGATGCGCCGGACACGACAGGATCACGCCGACGTTGACGAACTCCTCGCGCTCCACGCGCGGCACCACGCGGATCACCGCGTAGTCATACGCGTTGGCTATGCGCACGGTGCGCCTCCTCCACAAAGCGTCGCGGCGCCTCGAGGCGCGCACGCAGATAGTCGACATAGGCGGCGCGGCGCGCACTCGCATCGCCGTAGGGTGCGCCGTCGGCCAGCCAGCCATCGGGAACGGCGGCCAGGATTTCGGTGAGGCGCGCCACCGTCAGACGTGTCGGAAGCACTGCATCGGCGGACGCGAGCAACGTTGCCGCGCGCAGCAGCACATGATCCGCGATCAGCGGAAACGAATCGTGCGCACGCGCCGCGTACGGGCCGCCGCCGTGGTGGAAATACAGCGCTGCGCCGTGATCGATCAGCCACGGGCGTCGATGCCACACCAGCAGGTTGGGGTTGCGCGGCGTTCGATCGACGTTGCAGACGTACGCGTCGAACCACACGACCGATGACGCGAGCAAAGGATCCATGCTGTCGGCCAGCGGATCGAACATCACCGAGCCGGGCAGATAGTCGAGCGCGAGGTTCAGGCCCGCGCTGGCCCGGATGAGATCCTGGATCTCCGGATCGGGCTCGGTCCTCGCAAGATCCGCATCGAGGTCGACCAGCACGATTTCGGGAACCGGCAATTCCAGCGCACGCCCGATCTCGCCCGCGACGAGCTCGGCGATCAACGCGTTGCTGCCCTGACCCGCCCCGCGGAACTTGACCACGTACAGTCCCTCGTCGTCGCCTTCGACGATGGCGGGCAGCGAGCCGCCTTCGCGCAAGGGCGTGACGTAGCGGGTGGCACGGATGCTGCGGATCGGCATGGCGACCGCGATGATAGCGGTTTGTGCGCAGGCGTCCGCACGACGCCGCGGGCAAAGCGCAACTCAACCGCTGCAACATCCGAAGAGTAATGTTGCAGCTTCGATCCCCGTGCACCCGTCATGATCACCACCGAAGAACTGCGCAGCGTTCCTCTGTTCGCGACGCTGCCCGACGACGAGGCGCAGGCGCTCGCTTCGCGTCTTGGCGACATCCACCTGCGTCCGGGGGACTGGCTGATCCAGGAGGGCGAGCAGCCGTCCTTCTTCCTGCTGATCGAGGGCACGATCGAGGTGCGCAAGCGCGTGAACGGCGTCGATCGCCGCATCAGCGTGTATCGTCCGGGCAGCTATTTCGGCGAGCTGCCGCTGCTGCTCGGTTCGCCGGCCATCGCCAGCCTGCGCGCGCTCGAACCGGTGCGCGTCGCGCAGCTCGACCAGGCGGAGTTCAGCGACATGTTCGCAGCGTGCGAGGAGTTCGCCGCCGAGCTTACGCGCACCATGACGCAGCGCTTCGCGCACATCCGCGCGCTGCCGCGCGAGGCGCCGCCGGCCCAGGTGACCATCGTTGGCCATCGTTACGACATCGCCTGCCACGAGCTGCGCGATTTCCTGGCCCGCAACCATGTCGCGTATCGCTGGCTCGATCCGACGCGCCCCGATTTGTCGGGTGGGTTGCCCTCGCCACGCGAAGGCGATGTGTTTCCAGTGGTGATCCTGCGTGACGGTCAACGTTTGGTGACGCCGACACTGCGCGAGCTCGCGCAACGGCTCGGATTGCCCACGACCCCGAAGCAGGAGCACTACGACGTGGCTGTCATCGGCGCCGGGCCCGCGGGACTCGCGGCCGCCGTGTATGGCGCCTCCGAAGGTCTGCGGACGTTGCTGCTCGAGCGCCAGGCGCCCGGCGGCCAGGCCGGGACGTCCTCGCGCATCGAAAATTACCTGGGCTTTCCGACCGGATTGTCGGGCGACGATCTCTCTTCCCGAGCGCTGCAGCAGGCGCAGCGCTTCGGTGCCGAGTTGCTCGTTGCGCGCGATGTCAAGGGCCTGGATGCCGACGGCTCAGCAGGCGTTCATCGCGTGAGGCTCGAAGACGGCGAAGCCATCGCGGCGCGCACGGTGGTGCTTGCCACGGGCGTGTCCTGGCGTGAGCTCGAAGTCCCTGGTGCCGACGCCCTGATCGGACGAGGCGTGTACTACGGCGCCGCACGCACCGAAGCGGTGAACTGCCAGGGGCAACGCGTCTTCCTTGTCGGCGGCGGGAATTCCGCGGGCCAGGCGGCCGTGTTCTTTGCCAACTACGCGTCGCACGTCACGTTGCTCGTGCGCGGATCTTCGCTCGCCGACAGCATGTCGCACTATCTGATCCAGCAGCTCGCCGGGAAGAGCAACGTCGAGGTACGGACACGTTGCCGCGTGGTGAAGGTGAACGGCGACCACCGCCTCGACTCGATCGTTTGCGAGCGCCGCGAAACCGGCGAGCTCGTCACCGAGCCAGCATCGGCGCTGTTCGTGTTCATCGGAGCCGATGCGCAGACCGACTGGCTGCCTGCAGCGCTGATTCGCGACGAGCGCGGATACGTGTGCACCGGACGCGACGTCATGGATCTGGTCGCGCGCCGCGCGGGCTCATGGCCGCTTGCGCGCGACCCGTTCCTGCTCGAAACCAGCGTGCCGGGCATCTTCGCCGCGGGTGATGTGCGGCACGGGTCGGTCAAGCGGGTCGCATCCGGCGTCGGCGAGGGCAGCATGGCGATCGCGTTCATCCATCAGTATCTCGCCAGCTGAACGCGCCGAGCGCGCTACTTGCGCTGCATCGTGTAGACGCGATTGTTGAGTCCGAACGCGAGCGCGCCGGGCCTCAGCTCGTGGAACTGCAGCTCGGTGCAGCCCGCATCGAGGGTCACGATTCGATCGGGGTGCGCGAAGCCAAGCCTGGTGGCGGAGGCGAGGGCGTCGGGCGTCGTTCCGTCGCGCCGCTCGGCGAGCTCGCCTTCGAAGATCATGTCGGGTCCCACGTCCTCGACCTTGTAGACCGGCGCTGCACATCCGATCGGCGCGGGACCGATGACGCGTGCGGGCGTGAAGCGCACCTGCTTGCCGATGAGGCGCCGCGGCTCTTCGCGACCCGGCGGCTGACCCGGATCGGCCCACGGCGCGACGACCTCCGATGCGATCACCCAGGTCCCGGCAAACGCCGACATGTCCGCAGCGTGGGGTGACACGGAAGTGCCGAGCGCAAGGGCGACGATGGCGCCCGTCGAGAGATGCATCGATCGTCGAGAAGCGCGCCTGGCTTCGAATGCGCGCCGTGCGTTCGCACCTCGCCCGGCGCTCACGCGGCCTGGCTGCGCGGGATGAGCGCAGGGGAAACGAACAACGACGTGATCGAGACCTTGCCGATGTCGCGTCGGTCGGGAATCACATACAGCACCGGCGCGAGCAGCTCCTCGAACAGCCCGCGCAGACTGCGCGCGCCAGCCTTGAACTCGATCGCGAGCTCGGCAAGCTGCTCGAACACCTTCGGCGCGATCGCGAGCTCCACGCCTTCGCTGCGAAAGATCTCGACGAACTGGCTGTAGATCGACTCCTTGGGCTCGGTCAGGATGCGTACGAGCATGTCGCGCGTCAGATCGTGGAAGCGCGCCACGATCGGCAGCCGGCCGGTGAACTCCGGTATCAGTCCGTAAACCTGCAGGTCGGTGGGCTTCACGCGCGTGTTGAGCCGCTCGAGGATCTTCTTGTTGTCCTCGTTCGATGTCGCGATGAAGCCGAAGCTGTGGGTCTGCAGCATGATCTCGTCGAGCCCGACGAAGGCGCCGCCGCAGATGAACAGGACGTTG
>DATKLH010000442.1:0-4027 GCA_035542515.1 Casimicrobiaceae bacterium | reverse complement strand
GCGCCTATACGATGAGCATCACGCACCTGCCCGATATCGGCGGCGCGGGATTCTCGGCGACCGCGCGCGAGGTCTACGAGGAGGGCTTGCGTATTCCGGTCGCCAAGCTCGTCCATGCGGGCGCGATCGACGAGGCGCTGCTCGATATCGTTCGCACCAACGTGCGGGTGCCCGAGCAGACGGTCGGCGACCTGCTGGCCAACGTCGCTTGCACGACGGTGGGCGCACGCATGCTGTGCGAGTTCATGGACGAGTACCGGCTCGCGAGCCTCGAGCCGCTTGCCGACGCCATCCTGGAGCACTCGGAGCGCGCGATGCGCGAGGAACTGCGCAAGCTTCCTCGCGGCGAGTGGCGCGGGCGCATCGACCTCGAGGGCAGCGACGATGCGCTGCATCTCGCGTGCGCGATCCGCATCGCGGACGGCGAAGCGCACGCCGACTTCACCGGCTCGAGCGCAGCGATCCGCTCGGCGATCAACGTGCCGCTGTGCTACACGCGCGCGATGACCTGCTACGCGATCAAGGTGCTCACCACGCCGCGCATTCCCAACAACGAAGGATCGGTGCGCCCGGTGCAGGTCGCTGCGCCGGCCGGCTGCATCCTCAACGCCGTGCCGCCATCGCCCACGGGAGGCCGGCACATCGTCGGTCATTTCATCGTTCCGATGATCTTCGGTGCGCTTGCGCAAGCGCTTCCCGATCGCGTGCAGGCCGACTCGGGGATGCTGAACCTCATCAATGTGCAGGGCACTACGCGCGACGGTCGCGGCGTGTCGAGCATCTTCTTCGCCTCCGGCGGATACGGCGCGCTGCAGGGACTCGATGGCGCACCGACCACGCCTTCGCCCTCGAACATGACGGGGTCCTCCATCGAGGTCTGGGAGAACCTCACCGGCATGCGCATCGAGCGCAAGGAGCTGCTCGCCGATAGCGGGGGACCCGGCGAGTTCCGCGGTGGGCTGGGCCAGCGCATCGAGCTGGTCAACGACAGCGACGCGGACATGACCATTTCCTGCCTCGCAGGGCGCACGCAGTTCGCTCCGGCGGGTGTGCTCGGCGGCAAGCCGGGAGCGCTGCGTGAAGTGCGCATCAACGATGCGCCAGTGCATCCCAAGGGCCGCTATGTGCTGAAGCCGGGCGATCGCGTCACCACGGTCGAAGCCGGCGGCGGCGGGTTCGGCGACCCGCGCAAACGCACGCCGGAGCGCGTCGCAGCCGATGTGCAGGCAGGTTACGTGAGCGCCGAGGCCGCGCAACGCGACTACGGCACCGGCAGCGCGTAAGCGCGCTCTGCGATCGACGCGATGCAATTCTGCCGCGCCCTCGACTTGCGGTGAGCTGTCCGGGGCGCGACAAGGACATCGCGATCATCGTTTCAGCCGGTGACGACGTTGCGCGGAGCTCCACGCCAGAACGCTTCGATGTTCTGGGTCACTTGAGCGGCGAGGCCGCGGATCGCCTCGCGACTCGACCACGCGACGTGCGGCGTCAGGATGAAATTGGGCAGCGTCAGCAGGCTCATGAACGGATGATCGGCCGGCGGCGGCTCGACGCTCACCACGTCGAATCCTGCGCCCGCGATCTTGCCGCTCAGCAGTGCTTCCGCCAGCGCGTTCTCGTCGACCAGCCCGCCGCGTGCGGTGTTGATCACCAGGGGGCGTCGCTCCATCAGCTCGAACTCGCGCGCTGCGATCATGTTGCGCGTCTGCGGCAGCAGCGGACAGTGCAACGTGATCACATCGCTTTGCCGCAGCACGTCGTCGAACGGCGTGTACAGGGGCCCCATGCCGACGCTGCCCTTGTAGGTTGCGTACAGGACGCGCATGCCGAGCGCGTTGCCCATCGCCGCGACCGCCTGCCCGAGCACGCCGTCACCGATGATGCCGAGCGTCGATCCGGCGAGGTCGTTGATCGGGTAATCGAAATAGCAGAACTGCCCGCAGGCCTGCCACGCGCCGTCAGCCACCGACCGGGCGTAACCGACGATGCTCCGGCGCAGCGCGAAGATCAGCGCGAACGTGTGCTCGGGCACCGTGTGCGTTGCGTAGTTGCGCACGTTCGACACCACGATGCCGCGCGCTGCGCATTGTGCAAGGTCGATCATGTCGTAACCGGTTGCCGCGACGGCAATCATCTGCAGGCGCTGCGCGCCGGCGAGCGCGTCGGCGCGCAACGGCACCTTGTTGGTGATCACGATCCGGGCATCGGCGACGCGCTGCGCGACCTCTTCGGAGCGCGTGCTCGCGTGGACGACAAGCTCGTGCGTAAAGCCCAGTGGAGGGAGGTCGATCTCGGGAGGAAGCGTGTTGCGATCGAGGAACACGACTTTCACTGCGGCATCCAAGCATCCCTCCGATGGTGATCGAACTGGTGCATCTGAGCGGCGCAGCGCGGGCAAGAACGTGCCGATGTGGTGCGCGGCGCGAGACAGCCATGCTCACCGCAGCGGCAATACTACCTTGCCGTGGCGCGACACCCGTGCGGGGCGTTCTCATGGCGGCAAGCGGCGATCGCACGTCGCCGATCGGCGACGCATCCTCCGGCGCGCGCGAGACGTCACTTCGCGCCGCGGCGCGTCTGCGATGGAGCGAGCTGACGCATCGAAGCCCGCTTGCCTATCGGCACAGCACCGCGGCAGGGCCGCTCGGGGAGCGCAAACGCGCGGTCGGAGCACTCGTGGTGTCGCTCCGTTACCACAGCGACGGGCAACGTGCTGGCGCTTTGACTCGGGTCAAGGGTCCGCAGCCATTGCGATGGCAAGGTTCTTGCGAAAGGACAGGCGTTTCCACGCCCACCTTATGCAGACTGCGGGAACCGCACAGTGACCAAGCCCGACCAACCGACGCGCACGCCGCCGCCGCGTACGACTTCGATTCCCGCCCCAGGGAAGCGAACGCCCCCGCACGAGCAGCGCGACGACCTCGGCGAGGGCCTGTTCAACGTCGCCTGGGCACTGCCCAGGACCTGCCAGATCCCCACGCTGACGCGGCGCGCCGCTGCGCTGCTGATCGATCTCGCGATCGGCTCGCCGATGGTGTTGCTCGCGTTCGCGCTCACCGAAGTGTCGACCGGCTTCGCGTTGCGCAAGTACGACCTGATGATGCGTTCGCTCGTGCTCGCGGTGACGCTGTACGCTGCGTACTTCGCGCTGTGGGAAAGCTCGTCCACGCGCGCGACGCCGGGCAAGATCCTGACCGATCTTCGTGTGTCGACCGCAACCGAAAAGCCGCTCACGTTCGCGTCGGCGATGCTCCGTTTCTGGTTGAGCTTGGTCACCGCGCTCACCCTCAACGCCGGCCTGTGGCTCGCATGGCGCGATCCGCGGGGCCGTGCGCTGCACGACCGCTGGTCGGCGAGCACCGTGGTGGCGCACCACCTCACGCCGGGACAACTGCGTAGCGCCTCGCGCGGCCCGCGGCGCATCGATCTCGCAGCGCTCGTGCTGGCGAGCGTGCTTGGTTATGGCATCGTCGTCGACATGGCGCCGACTTTCGTGCGCCAGCTGCGCACGGCGGACCGACTCGACGCCGCATTGGCCGAGGTCCTTCCCGTGCTCGCTGTGCAAGGTGCGAACCCAGACGATGAGAGCTGGCCGCCGGCGCTGCGCCGCGCATCGGAGGCCACCGCCGAACTCGGCGTGACGCTCGAGATCGACCGCAGCGGGGCGACGCTTCGTGCACGCCTGGAAGAAGACCCTTCGGGGCCGGGATCGCATCCGGTGTCGCTGCGACTCGAACGCAGCGACGATGGCACCTCCGGTACTGAATGGAGCTGTCGCGCACGCGGCCTCGCGATGTACGCGCTGCCCACGCACTGTCGCGAGCTGCTGCTTTCCCCCGCGAACATCGTGCCGGTACCCGACCGCAACGACTTGCCTTAGTCCAGCTCGCTTGCGCGCGCCGATGCGATCGATGAAGTCGGAGTCGATGACGCACGATGCGGCGCGGAAGGCGCCGCAAGTTCGCCGGCCGCGCGAGACGGCGGCGCGCACACCGCTGCGTCCGCTTTCTCGCTCACCTCGACTGCG
>DATKLH010000441.1:0-3936 GCA_035542515.1 Casimicrobiaceae bacterium | reverse complement strand
TCGCACCTTCGGTTTCGACACGCTGTGCCTGCACGCGGGACACATTCCCGACGCGCAAACCGGCGCGCGCGCCGTCCCGATCTACCAGACGACATCGTTCGTGTTCGACAGCGCCGACCACGCGGCGTCGCTGTTCAACCTGCAGACGTTCGGGAACGTCTATTCGCGAATATCCAACCCGACCGTTGCCGTACTCGAAGAACGCGTCGCGGCGCTCGAAGGCGGGCGGGCGGCGGTGGCGGCCGCGACCGGGATGGCCGCGCAGATGCTCGCGCTGCTCACGCTCGCACAGAACGGCGATCACATCCTGGCGTCGCGCACGCTGTACGGCGGAACGTACACGCAGCTCGCGGTGACCTTCGCGCAATTCGGCATCGAGGCCTCGTTCGCCGACAGCGCCGATCCGGACAGCTTCCGGCGCGCGCTCAAACCCAACACCAAGGCGCTGTACACCGAGACCATCGGCAACCCGCAGCTCGACGTCGCCGACCTGCGTGCTCTCGCAGAGGTCGCGCACGAGGCGGGGGTGCCGCTGATTGTCGACAATACGCTCGCATCGCCCTACCTGTGCCGGCCATTCGAGCACGGTGCCGACATCGTCGTGCACTCGCTCACCAAATACCTGGGCGGTCACGGCACGACCATGGGCGGGATCGTCGTGGAAAAGGGCACGTTCCCGTGGGACAACGGCAAGTTTCCGCAGATGACGCAGCCTTCGCGCGGCTACCACGGCGTCATCTTCCATGAGACCTTCGGCGACTTCGGCTTCACCATGAAGGCGCGCATGGAGACGATGCGAACGCTCGGCCCGACGCTGTCGCCGATGTCGGCGTTCCTCCTTCTGCAGGGCGTCGAGACGTTGCACCTGCGCATGCCACGTCACAGCGAATCGGCACTGGCGGTCGCGCGCCATCTCGCCGCGCACCCCGCCGTGGCGTGGGTGAACTATCCGCTGCTGGAAGGCAATCGCTACGAAGCTCTCGCGCGGCGCTACCTCCCACGCGGTGCAGGCGGCATTCTCACCTTCGGTGTGAAGGGCGGAGCGAAGGCGGGAGAGAAATGCATCGAGAGCGTGCAGTTCCTGTCGCACCTCGCCAATGTCGGTGACGCGAAGACGCTGGTCATCCATCCCGCGTCGACGACACATCGTCAGCTCGACGAGGACGAGCAGCGCGCCGCCGGCGTGTTTCCGGAAATGATTCGCCTGTCGGTGGGCCTGGAGTCGCTCGACGATATCCTGTGGGACCTCGATCAGGCGCTCGAGCGCTCGCAGACTTGACCCAGCACTACCGACGCCGCTCGAGCCTTTGCAGACATGACCTCACCGCAATCGACGGCGGTTCCTTCGCTGCGCCCCTCGCCCACTGACCATCGCCCCGCCCTTATGCGCTATGCCTCCATCCCCTGGCCTGTTGCCGGGCTCATCGTTGCCGCGGCCCTGATCGGCCAGGAAGCGCTGTTCAAGATTCTCGGCGCCAACCCATCGCTCGCCGACACGGCCTACCGCATGGTCGTCTGGACCATCGGCCTCACATCGCTCGCGTTGCTCATCCTGCCGCCGCGCCGCATCGCTTATGCGCTCGGCTTCCTGGTGTGCGCAGGATTGATGGCGTGGGCGCTGTACCTGCAGTACGGACTCGATCTCGATCCGTGTCCGCTGTGCATCTTCCAGCGTGTGTGCATCATCGCATCCGGCGTGATCTTCCTCGCCGCCGCGATACACAACCCGCGACGGCTGGGTGCGCGCATTTACGCGGTGCTGGTGTTGCTGACGGCGGGTGTTGGAGCATCCCTCGCCGCGTGGCACGTGTGGATCCAGGCGCAACCCAAGGGCACCGTCGCGACGTGCGGCATGGGCCTCAACTACATGCTCGACACGCTTCCACTACTCGACGTAATCCAGAAGGTGCTGCACGGGAGCGGCGAATGCGCCGAGCAGGGCTGGCTGTTCATGGGACTCGCGATCCCCTCCTGGACCTTCGTGTTCTTCATCGCGATGACCGCGGCCGTGTTCGCGCTCATCACGCGCGATTGAGCGCGCCTCAAACGCAACCCACGGTCTTCACCCGAAGCAACTCCGCGCAGCACTCGACCTCACTGGCTTGCGCGAACGGGGCAAGGTGTTCGCGATAGCACGCGACAAGCCGAAGGGGCAAAAAAAATGCGCCAGGCGGGAGGAGGCGCCGGGCGCACACAATGCACCGCGTGGTGAAGCTTGACGCGACTTGCGCGAGGCGCCTGTCACGCGGAGCTACTTCAATCGATCGCGTCGCGCGCGGCTTTGGCGCGCATGCGACGCAACCCGACGCGAACCGCCACGCGGACGGTGAGCGCGCCGTGGAGCGTCAGTGACCGACGTCTTGCACCATCACGACTTCATCCGAGAGCGCCAGTGCTTGAATGTCGTTGTCGTCGATCCATGGTGCGAACGGCATGACGAGACCGACGGCGAGCAGCCCGGCTGCGCAAGCGGCAATCACGCGATCGCTCGTGGAACTGCGTTGGGAATTCGAGGAATTGGCTAACGGCATGCGGCCTCCGAGGCGGATGACCACGAAAGCGACCCAAGCTGTAGGCTGGGCCGGGGAGGGTATGCGGGTATGCCGCTTCGTGGTTGACGCCATGGTCGGACGCCAGCCGTGTCGAAGCGAGCGAAAATCCCGCAGCGTGCGTGCGGAAAATTCGCCTCGCCTCCAGGCATGACGTTTTTGTTACCGGGAACCAATGCGCAGCGGCTGGCTGTTGCGCATTGCAGGCCGGACTCCTTGCGCGGCCACGCGCCCTTCGGGCCTTGGATCATCGGCCGCGCTGCGTGGCTATACGCCGGGATGAAGTTCGCGCTACGCGATGCGGAGAAGTCGCTGGATCCCGGCATCCGCCGGGATGACGTTCGCGCTACGCGCGAACGTCACCTGGGGGCCATTCTTATGGCGCCATCGAGGCGGATCACCTCGCCGTTCAGCATCGGATTGCGCACGATCTCCTGCACCAGCGACGCGAATTCCGCGGGACGGCCCAGTCGCGGCGGGAACGGCACCATTTTGCCCAGCGATTGCTGAACTTCGATGGGCATGCTGGTCAGCATCGGCGTTTCGAACAGTCCCGGCGCAATGGTCATGACGCGAATGCCGTGACGTGCAAGTTCGCGCGCAATTGGTAGCGTCATTCCGACCACGCCGGCCTTGGAAGCGCTGTACGCGGCCTGCCCGATCTGGCCATCGAACGCCGCGACCGACGCGGTGTTGACGATCACGCCTCGTTCACCCTCGGCATTCGGCGTCCCCTGCGCCATCGCCGCTGCGGCGAGCCGGATCATGTTGAACGTACCGATCAGGTTGATGTTCACCGACCGCGCGAAGCTCTGCAGCGCGTGCGGCGCGTCCTTGCCCACGACGCGCTCGGCGTGCGCAATGCCGGCGCAATTCACCAGGCCCTGCAAGCCGCCGAAGCGTTGAACGGTCGACTCGACCGCCGCGCGCGCGCTGCCTTCTTCGCTCACATCCACGCGCACGAACATCGCGTTCGCGCCGAGTTGTGCGGCGTAGGCCTGCCCCTGCTGCTCGTTGACATCCGCGATCGCCACACGCGCGCCGGCTGCGGCCAGCATCTGCGCGGTCGCCGCGCCCAGGCCCGAGGCGCCGCCGGTTACGATGAAGGTACTCGTGTCGATCTGCATGCGTCGATCCGCGAAATGATGAGCGATGGGCCGCGGGCTGCGCGTTGCGTCACGCGCGTCCGCCTGCTGCCGGCTGGGTCTTGAGCATGGTGGTTACCGTAGCGACGAGCCCCGCCATGTCGGAGAGATTGGATGGAATGATGAGCGTGTTGTTGGTCTTCGCCAGGTTGCCGAACGCTCCGATGTACTCCTCGGCGATCTTCATGTTGACGGCATTGATGCCGCCGGGCTCGCTGATCGCCTGCGCGACCTTGCGGATG
>DATKLH010000440.1:0-2011 GCA_035542515.1 Casimicrobiaceae bacterium | reverse complement strand
AGCCACGTGAAAACCGTCATCGTCGACGAGATTCACGCCGTCGCCGACGACAAGCGCGGCGCGCACCTGGCAATCTCGCTCGAGCGCCTCGCGCTGCTCGCGAACGCACCAACGCGCATCGGCTTGTCGGCCACGCAAAAGCCGATCGAGGAGGTCGCGCGCTTCCTCACCGGTGTCGATGCGACTGGCGCCGGCGCAGCGAGCGATTGCGCGATCGTGGATACGGGCCATGTGCGCCCGCGCGACCTCGCGCTGGAAGTCCCATCCTCGCCGCTCGAAGCGGTGATGTCGCACGAGGTCTGGCAACAGGTTTACATGCGGCTGGCCGAGCTCGCGATCACGCATCGCACCACACTGATCTTCGTAAACACGCGCAGGATGGCCGAGCGCGCTGCGCGACACCTCTCCGAGCTGATCGGCTCGCAGCACGTGATGGCACATCACGGCAGCATGGCCAAGGAGCTGCGCCTTGACGCCGAGCAGCGACTCAAGCGCGGCGAGCTCAAGGTGCTCATCGCGACCGCTTCGCTCGAGCTCGGTATCGACATCGGTGATGTGGATCTGGTCTGCCAACTCGGATCGCCGCGCTCGATCGCGTCGTTCCTGCAGCGCGCCGGTCGCGCGAGTCACCAGGTCGGCGGCGTGCCCAAGGCGCGATTGTTTCCCCTGTCGCGCGACGAGCTGGTCGAATGCAGCGCGTTGCTCGACGCGGTGGAGCGTCGCGAGCTCGATCGCCTCTGCGTGCCGCCCAAGCCGCTCGACGTTCTCGCGCAACAGATCGTCGCCGAAGTGGCGGCGCAGGACTGGAACGAGAACGCGCTGTACGACCTGCTGCGTCGCGCGTATCCCTATGCGAAGCTGGACCACGCCGAGTACCTCGACGTGGTGCGCATGCTCTCCGAAGGCTTCGATACGCGACACGGGCATCGTGCGGCGTACGTTCATCGCGATGCGGTGAACGGCGTGTTGCGGGGCCGGCGCGGCGCGCGCATGACCGCAATCACCTCGGGCGGCGCGATTCCCGACAACGCCGATTACGACGTGGTGCTCGAGCCCGCCGCGCATATCGTCGGAACGGTGAACGAAGATTTCGCGGTCGAGAGCCTCGCGGGCGACATCTTCCAGCTCGGCAACACCTCCTATCGCATCATCCGCGTCGAAGGCGGGCGCGTCCGCGTCGAAGATGCCCAGGGCCAGCCACCGACCATCCCGTTCTGGCTCGGCGAGGCGCCGGCGCGCAGCGACGAGCTTTCGTTCGCGGTTTCGCGCTTGCGCGAGGAGGTCGCACAGCAACTCGACCAGGACAACGCGAGGGATCGCGTGGTCGCCTCCGTGTCGTCGCGGATCAGCGCCGCCACCGGCGCGGCCGATCAGCTCGTCGACTACCTCGCCTCGGCGAAGACCGCGCTCGGCGTCCTGCCCACCCAGGACACGATCGTGTTCGAGCGCTTCTTCGACGAATCGGGCGGCATGCAACTGGTGATCCACTCGCCGTACGGCAGCCGCATCAATCGGGCGTGGGGACTCGCGCTGCGCAAGCGGTTCTGCGTCAAGTTCAATTTCGAGCTGCAGGCCGCCGCGACCGAGGACGCGATCGTGATTTCGTTGTCCACGTCGCACAGCTTCCCGCTTGCCGATGTCGCGCGCTACCTCAATTCGGCGAGCGTACGCGACGTGCTGCGACAGGCAACGCTCGATGCGCCCATGTTCGGCGCGCGCTGGCGCTGGATTGCCGGGACCGCGCTCGCGTTGCCGCGCTTCCGCGGCGGCAAGAAGATTCCCGCGCCGCTGCAACGCATGCGTGCCGAGGACCTGATCGCGGCGGTGTTTCCCGATCAGATCGCGTGCGCGGAGAACATCGTCGGCGACCGCGAAATTCCCGACCATCCGCTGGTGCGGCAGGCGATGCACGACTGCCTGCACGAAGCGATGGACATCGAAGGCCTCGAACGTGTGCTGCGGGGGATCGAGGAAGGACGCATCTCGGTGGTCGCGCGCGACCTCACCGCCC
>DATKLH010000439.1:0-3959 GCA_035542515.1 Casimicrobiaceae bacterium | reverse complement strand
CGCCATCGAGATCCTCGAATGCCTCGACCGGCTGGGCATCACGCAACGCGTGGGCGATGCACGCAAGGTTCGCAAGGACTTCGCTGCGGTACTCGGGCCCGCGCGCGCACCGGCAGTCGGCCCGAAGCTCGCGCGCCCTCTCGCGCCAGCGTCGCCTCGCCGTGGCGTCGAAGGACGCGAACGCAGGACGCCGTCACGGTCATGAGCAGCGCTCCCTACGACGCAATCGTCATCGGATCGGGCATGACGGGACTCACCGCGGCGAAGCATCTCGCGGAGCGCGGGGCTTGCATCGCCAATATCGAAGGCGGCGTGTTCGGCGGCTTGATCACCAACGTCAACGAGCTCGAAGGCGAGTTCGGCGGGTCGGGCGCCGACCTCGCATCGACGCTCATGAACGACGTGATCGATCTGGGTTGCACGATGCTGTCCGAGTCCGTCGTGGACGTGCGTCGCGATGGTGCCGATCTGGTCGTGGTCAGCGACGCCGCCGAGCATCGGGCCCGCATGGTCGTTGTCGCAACGGGTGCGAAGCTCAGGCGACTGGGCGTGCCGGGCGAAGCCGAGTACGAGTACAAGGGTGTATCGCAATGCCCCGATTGCGACGGCCCGATGTTCCAGGCGCAGCACGTCGTGGTGGTCGGCGGCGGCGATTCGGCGCTGCAGGAAGCCGTGGTGCTGAGTCGCTTTTGTGCAAGCGTGCGCATCGTGCATCGAGGCGGGCAGCTGACCGCGCAGTCACACTGGCAGCACGCGATCGCAGCGCTGGGCAACGTGACGATCATGCCGGCCACCGAGGTGACGCAAATCGAAGGAGGCGATGTCGTGCAGGCGCTGCGCGTGCGATCGGTCGTCGATGGCAGCGTCCAAACGCTGCGCTGCTCCGGCGTGTTCGTGTATGTCGGGTTGGAGCCATCGAGCGGCTTGCTCGCCGATCGCGCCGATTGCGATGCCTCCGGCGCGCTGGTCACCGACGATGCCTTCGAGACTTCGCTTCCCGGCGTATTCGCGGCCGGTGCCGTTCGGGCCGGCTATCAGGGCACGCTGAGCGATGCAGTGCGCGATGCGCAAGCCGTCGCGAAGGCCGTGCTGCAACGGCTTCGCGATTGATCCATGCCAAGGCCGCAACCCAAACCAGTATCCGAATCGCGCACACTGCGCCGGAGCAGGAGCTTGCCCGTGAACGAGGCAGCGATCGATCGACGTTTGTTCCTGGCGTTGCTTGCCGCAGTCGCCGTTGCGCCGGTTGCGCGGGCGCAAACGGGGAAGGAGCCGTTGCCGAGCGGCCAGATGAAGATCGTCGTGCCGTATTCGCCTGGCGGCGGCACCGACATCCTTGCCCGTGCGATCGCGCAGCAGCTCTCCGAAGTGCTGCATCGAACGGTGATCGTCGAAAACCGCGTCGGCGCCAACGGGACCATCGGTGCGGCGTACGTCGCAAAATCGCCGCCCGACGGATTGACCATGCTGCTCGTACCGGCAGGTTATGCAGCCAATCCGGCGATGTACAAGTCGCTGCCGTACGATCAGTCGAAGGACCTGATGCCGTTGTCGCTGCTCGCGTCGGGGCCGCTCGTGCTCGTGGTGCACCCGTTGCTCAACGTGAAAACGGTGCAGCAGTTGATCGCGCTCGCGAAGGCACGCCCCGGCGAGATCAACGTGGGCAATGCCGGCATCGGTTCGCTTCCGCACCTGTCGGCTGAACTGTTCAATGTCGCAGCGGGTGTCAAGCTCGTGTCGGTGCCCTACAAGGGCGCGGGTCCGGCGCTCGTCGATGTGCTCGCCGGCCGCGTCCCGGTGTACTTCATGAACATCCTGCAGGCGCTGCCCGTGATCAAGGAAGGCAAGCTCGTTCCGCTCGGCGTGACCACGCCCGAAGCGTCGCCGATCGCGCCCGAGATCCCGCCGATCGCCGCGACGGTACCGGGCTTCGACATGACCAACTGGTACGGCATGGTGATCGCGGCCGGCACGCCGCCCGACAGCGTGCGCGCGCTGAACGCAGCATTGAAGACCGTGCTCACCCAGCCGGAGATCAAGCAGAGGATGTACAACGAGGGGATGAGTGTGGTCGCGAGCACGCCGGAGCAGTTCGCGCAGTTCCTGGCGAAGGAGAGCACGAAGTTCAGCCGGGTCATCGAGCATGCCGGCATCCAGGGCTCGCTGTGACCCGCACAACGGATTTCCAACCGACGTTCGCACGCAAGTGAGGATTCGATGACCACGCGTTCCGACCAACCGCACTACGACGTCTTGTCCCCGTTGAGCCGCAAGGCGGTCGAGTCGACCGCGGCGGCGCCGCGCATTCCCGACCTCAACGGCAAGACCATCTGCGAGCTGTGGGACGTGATCTTTCGCGGCGAGACCATCTACCCGCTGGTGCGCGAATACATCCGCAAGCGATTCCCCGATGCGCGCTTCGTCACCTACGAGAACTTCGGCAATTTTCACGGCGCGCGCGAGGCCCAGGTGAGCGCGCAGATCCCGGCGAAGCTGCGCGAGCACGGTGCCGATGCGGTCATCGTCGGCATAGGCGCCTGAGGGAGCTGCACGCCCGCCGTGTTGCGGGCCGCAGCGATGGTGGAGCGCCTCGGCATCCCGACCGCATCGATCGTCGGCTCGGCGTTCCTCAAGCAGGCCGAAGTCGTGAGCAAGGGGCTCGGGGTCCCGCTCGCGATCGGCGTCTATCCCGGCGCGCCGATGGTCGACAGCGAGGACGTGCTGCGCGCCAAGGTCGAGGAATCGCTCGCGCCCGGGTTGTTGCGCGGGCTCACCGGGGCAGCACCGACCGAAACGAAGTCCGACGCCGAGGTCACGCCCGGTGAGGTCGCCTTCAGCGGCACGCTCGACGAGGTGCAGGAGCACTTCCATCGCAAGCTGTGGACCGACGGGCTGCCCATCGTGCCGCCGACGCGCGACCGTGTCGATGCGTTCCTCGCGTTCACCGATCGTGCAGCCGACGAAGTGCTCGCAGTGGTTCCTCAGGAAGGACGCGAAGCGACGATCCTCTCGATCGCGATCAACGGCGTGATGGCCGGTTGCCGTCCCGAATACATGCCGATCCTGGTTGCGATCATCGAGGCGATGGTGGATCCGAAGTTCCGCATCCAGGATTGCGGGTCCACACCCGGGTGGGAGCCCTTGGTCATCGTCAACGGCGACATCGTCAAGGCGCTCGACTTCAATTACGGCCAGGGCGTGATGCGTGTCGGCCGTCAGGCGAACACGAGCATCGGGCGCTTCGTCCGGATGTACCTCCGCAATATCTGCGGCTATCGCATCCCGCCGGGCGCCGGCGACAAGGGCAGCATCGGCCAGACCTTCCTGGTCGCGTTGGCCGAGGACGAGGACACCGCGAGCGAGATCGGATGGAGCACCTACGGCGAAGATCTCGGCTACGCTCGCGGCGAGAACGTCGTGACGGTGCACAGCGTCGTCGTCATCAGCGCCCCGATGTACAGTGCCGGCGATCGGGCGGCGGACCACGTGCAGCAATGGGTCGACGTCATGGGGCAGAGCTTCACCTACTGGGCCCACACCGGTTTCAAGACCGGCGTCTGGAATCCGCTGATCGTGGCAGGACCGAGCGTCGCGAAGGTGATCGCGGCGCAGTGGGGCAAGGAAGACGTGCGCCGGTACCTCTACGATCGCATTCTCGTGACCGCCGAGCGCGCGACCCACTATGCGCGCATGACCAGCACGCCGACGTTCAGCTTCGAGCGCCTGGTCAAGGATGGCATCCTGCCGCCGCAATACGCGCAGTCCGACGATCCGCAGCGGAAGGTGCACGTGATCATCGATCCGTCGATGATCGAGATCCTCGTCGCCGGCGATCCGGGACGCAATCAGTCGCGCGCGTACATGGGCAACCACATCCAGGGTCCGCCGACCAGTCGACGCGTCGTGCTGCCTGCGAAATGGAACGAGCTGCTGGCCGCGCGCAAACGATAACCCGTGCC
>DATKLH010000438.1:0-2543 GCA_035542515.1 Casimicrobiaceae bacterium | reverse complement strand
AGCTACGACACCAAGGTGCGCATCTTCATGGTGACTCGCGTCTACCTGGTGCGTGCCATCCTCAACCAGCAGCAGGCGGGGGCGGTGGACAGCGGCGTGGCGCGCCTGGGCCTCACGCCCGACACGAGCCCGAGTGCGTCGGACAAGGCAGGCGTGGCGAACTCGCCGGCTGATGCGAACGGCAGCGAAGCCGCGCTCGCGAAGCGCCTCGACGAGGTCGAGAAGCAACTCGCGTCGCTGCAAAAGGGCGCCGCCGCGTCGTATCGCTCGCAGTTCGGACGCGAGATCCTGCTCGATCAGAAGTTCCCCCGCCCGGTCGCGATCGGATATCGGCACGTGACGTTCGAACCCAAGGCCGCCGACGCGGCGAACTGACGCGGGGGAAGCCATGCTGAGCCGCGCATTCGGAGTTCTGTTGCTTGCATTGTGCGTGCTTGCGCCGGCGGCGGCGCAGGCGCAGGCCACGCCCAACAGCCGCTACATCGTGTTCATCCACAGCGGCGGCGGGTCGGCGCAAGCGGCGCAGAAGGTTGCGGTGGAGCTCGCCAGGCGAGGCTATGTCGTGCGCAAGCCCGACAACCAACGCGACACCGTGGGCGGACCGGGCGTTGATTATTTCAGCACGCAAGACGCCGCTGGCGCCGCCGAGGTCGCGAACATCGTCAGCGGCGCGCTGTCGCTGCCCGAAGGCGGCAAGTTGAAGCCGCGGCTGCAACGGATCAAGAATCCACCGGGCTACCTTGGCGTCTGGTTGTTCTGACCGGATCGCGACGTGTTGGCGCAAAGATTCCTTCGCTCGATGCGGCTCGACGCGCTCATGTGAGCGAGCATCGCTAGGCGAGGCCCGCGTCATCGAGCCCTTTTATCGGCTCATCAGCAATTTCTGCGCGCGAGCGCGCTCGACGTGCGCTAGGGTTGCGGCGTCGCGTCCAGCGCCACACGTTTCGACATGTCCGACCTTGTTCCACCCCACGGCGGCCGCGGTCTGCGGCCCCTGCAGGTTCCCGCCGACCACCGCGCCGAAGAGGTGCGCCGCGCGCAGTCGCTGCGCAAGCTTCGCATCAGCTCGCGCGAAAAGGGTGACCTGGTGATGCTCGGCATCGGCGGCTTCACGCCGCTCGCTGGCTTCATGACGCACGCGGACTGGCAAGGCGTGTGCGACGACATGCGTACCGCCGACGGCGTGTTCTGGCCGATTCCGATCACACTGTCCACCGACGCTGCAACCGCCGACGCGCTCGCGATCGGAGAGGAAGTCGCGCTCGTCGATCCCGACGACGACGGCGTGCTGGCCGTCATGTCGATCACGGAGAAATATCGGATCGACAAGGCGCACGAGTGCGAGAAGGTGTTCCGCACCACCGACTCCGCGCACCCGGGCGTGCAGATGGTCATGCAGCAGGGCGAGGTCAACCTCGCCGGTCCCGTGCGCGTGCTCGGCGACGGGGGCTTCAAGGAAAAGTACGGCGCGCTGTTCATGACGCCGGCGGAAACGCGCGCCGAGTTCGAACGGCTGGGGTGGTCGCGTGTTGCCGCGTTCCAGACGCGCAATCCGATGCACCGCTCGCACGAGTACCTCGCGAAGGTGGCGGTGGAGATCTGCGACGGCGTGCTGGTGCATTCGCTGCTCGGCAATCTCAAGCCCGGCGACATTCCCGCCGACGTGCGCACGCGTGCGATCGGCGTGCTGATCGAGCGCTACTTCCACGCAGGGACGGTGCTGCAGGCCGGCTATCCGCTCGACATGCGCTACGCCGGACCGCGCGAGGCGTTGCTGCACGCGTTGTTCCGGCAGAACTACGGTTGCGCGTACCTGATCGTCGGTCGCGATCACGCCGGTGTCGGCAGCTATTACGGACCGTTCGACGCGCACCGCATCTTCGACGAGATTCCGCGCGATGCGCTGGTGATCCAGCCGATGAAGATCGACTGGACGTTCTGGTGCTACAAGTGCGGCGGGATGGCGTCGGCGCGCACCTGTCCACACGAGGACGCCGACCGCTTGCTGGTGTCGGGGACCAAGCTGCGCAAGTGGCTTTCGGAAGGAAGCCCGGTCCCGCCCGAGTTCAGTCGTCCCGAAGTGCTCGACATCCTGCGCGCCTACTACGCGTCACTCGAAGCGCACCAAAAGGTCGAAGTGAAGCTGAGCGGACATTCGGCGCGCTGACCGCCGCATCCGTCATTCCGGCGAACGACGGAATCCGGCGACTTCGGTTCCCTCGCAACAGAGCATCGAGAGTCACTGGATCCCGGTGTGCGCCGGGACGACGCCTATCAGTCCGCCGCGAGGCGGCTCGCGCGCGAGGTCGCCGCGATGAGCCGCTCCTTGGCGAACTCGACGAAGGCGTTGACCACCTTGGAATGAAAGCGCTCCTTGGGATACACCACCGACAGGTGGCGAATGAGCGTCGGCGCGAGCGGAATCTGCACGAGCTCGCCGAGTCGGACTTC
Organism: Casimicrobiaceae bacterium; assembly: GCA_035542515.1. Lineage (GTDB taxonomy): Bacteria > Pseudomonadota > Gammaproteobacteria > Burkholderiales > Casimicrobiaceae > VBCG01. Next base: position 92 of record DATKLH010000438.1, on the reverse strand, counting down.
CTTTTCCGCGATCGTGCGCGACATGATCGCGAAGCCCAACCCGGTTGCCACCAGACCTTTGAGCGCTTCGGGGCTGCTCGCTTCCATCACGA
>DATKLH010000437.1:0-2899 GCA_035542515.1 Casimicrobiaceae bacterium | reverse complement strand
ACCCCAGGATCTGCCGCTGCACTGTCACATCGAGCGCGGTCGTCGGCTCGTCGGCAATGATCAGCTTGGGCTTGCATGCGAACGCAATGGCGATCAGGATGCGCTGCCGCATGCCGCCGGAAAGCTCGTGGGGATACTGGCGCAAGACGCGCTCGGGATCGCGCAGATGCACGGCTCGCAACAGCTCCAATGAGCGCGCGCGGCATTCCCCACGCGACAAACCCAGGTGCAATCGCAACACGTCACTGATCTGACGCTCGATGCGCTCGACCGGGTTGAGCGCCGTCATCGGATTCTGCGGAACCAACGCGATCTCGCGCCCGAGCAGGTGGCGCCGTTGATGCTCATCGAGACGCGTGATGTCGCGCGCTTCGAATTCGACATGGCCTGCGGTTACGCGCGCATTGGCCGGTTGGATCCCCAGCACGACGCGACTCACCATCGTCTTGCCCGCGCCCGACTCGCCGACGAGACCGAGCACGCGGCCCGGCTTAAGCGCCAGCGACACGCCCCTCAGGATCGGTGTGCCGCCGATCTGCACATGCAGGTCCTGAATACGGAGCAACGCGCTCATCGCGCTTTCACCGGATCGAGCACATCGCGCAGTCCGTCGCCGAGCGCGTTCATCCCGATGACCGCGATGATCACGCACAACATCGGCAGCGCCATCAGCCACCAGGCCTGGTTCACGTATTGGCGCCCCTCGGCAATCATGCCGCCCCATGTCGCCGCGCCGGACGCGACGCTCAGACCGACGAAGCTCAGGATCGCCTCGACGACGATGGCGATGCCCATCTCCAGAGTGAACAATGTGAGCAGCAGCGGCGCGACGTTCGGAAGGATCTCGCCGAACAGAATCTTGCGCGGCGTGAGCCCGATGGTGACCGCCGAGGCCACGTAGTCCTGCTCGCGCTGGACCAGGACCTCGGAGCGCACGACGCGGCAGAAGCGCGTCCAGTCAATCACGACAATGGCGACGATGACGGTGTAGAGACCGGCGCCCAGCACGGCCGCGAGAACGATCGACAGCAGCACGGCCGGGAAGCTCATCCAGACATCGACGATACGCGAGATCAACGTATCGACCCAGCCGCCAAAGTAACCCGCGAGCAAGCCCAGAACGCTTCCGAGCAGGCCGGCGAGCAGCGCCGCGACAACGGCGACGGTGAGCGCAACGCGTGCACCAAAGATCAGGCGCGAGAGAATGTCGCGTCCTAGGCTGTCGGTGCCGAGTGGAAAGCCGTGTTGGCCGCCTGACCATGCAGGCGGCAGCAGCGTATTGATCAAGTCCTGCTCGAGCGGATCATGAGGCGCCAGCCAGCGCGCCAAGGCAGCCAGCGCAACGATAGTTAGGAGCACCGCTCCGCCGAACAGCACGCGTCGATTGCGCACGAGCGCATGTAACATGGACGCGCTCATCATCCGTGCCGCAGCTTCGGATTCAGCAGCGCGTAGGTCATGTCGACCAGCAGATTCGTGATGATGAAGATCACGGCGAAGGTCAAGATCAGCCCTTGAATCAACGGCAGATCGCGCTGAATGACCGCACCGATCGCGAGGTTGCCGATTCCCGGATAGGAAAAAATGTATTCGATCAGCACCGTGCCGCCCACCAGGAACGTGAACTGCACGCCAGTCAGCGTAAGCGCGGGAATCAGCGCATTGCGCAGTGCGACCCGCAGCAGAACGCGCGAGCGCGAGTAACCCTTTGCACGGGCAAGCGTCACGTAGTCCTGATTCATCACTTCGAGCAGCGAGCCCTTCAGGATGCGAGTGATCCCTGCGGCCAGCGGCAATGCCAGAGCCGCGGCAGGCAGGAGCAGGTGTTGGATCAGCGCGGCGGCAATCGCGAAGCGCCCAGTGACGAGGGACTCGATCAGATAGAAACCGGTGCTCGGATCGAAGTCGATGCCAGGATCGAGCCGCCCCGATATCGGCAGCACCGGAAACATGACGCCGAGCAGCAGGATGAACAGCAATGCCCACAGGAAGTCCGGGATCGCGATTGACAGCCCTGCGAAGCCGTCGATCGCGAGCTCGGGCCAGCGTCCCCGGAAGTACACCGCCGCCAATCCGAGCGTGAGCCCCAGAGCAACCGCGAACAGCATCGCCACGAGCACGAGCTCGAGCGTCGCGGGCAGCTTCCCGGCCACCAGCGCCATCACACGCTCACGCAGGCTGATCGAAGTCCCGAACTCGCCTTGCGCGACCTGGCCGAGCCAGCTGACGAACTGCCGCGGGATCGAGGTGTCGAGGCCGTACATCTGGCGCAGCCGCGCGATGTCCTCGGCCCGCGCGCCGGGCGGCGTCATCATCGCGATCGGGTCGCCGGGCACGACGCGCAGCAGCACGAACACCACCACCGCGACGCCGAGCAGCGTCGGCACCGCCCAGAGGAGACGCTTCAGGAGATAGGCGGTCGACATTTAGAGCGAGTTGACTACGGCGACACGCGAAGCACGCAGAACTGCATCGTATTGCATACCCCCTCTCCCTTGATGGGAGAGGGTTGGGGTGTGGGTGTGAAGATCTTGCCAACAAGTTCCCTCACCCTAGCCCTCTCCCACAAGGGGAGAGGGGATTGAGCCAGTTCGACACCCGTAGGCGGCTGCGCGACTCTAGGATCGTGTTCGTAATTCTCCGTGCTCTCCGTGTACCCCTCAAGGGGGTATTGAACAGAATCTCCGTGGTTAGAAAGGTGTTTACGCCGGCGACACGTTCTGCGGCAGGATGAACCCGGCGGTATGCGGCGTGAACTTCAGCGTCTTGCGATACACGACCGGCTGCTTGTATTGCAGCAGCGGCAGCACATATCCCTGCTCGGCGATGTAGCGATCGACCGCCTTGTACCCGGCGATGCGCTTCGCTTCGTCTTTCTCCCCCCACAGCGGCCCGATCA
>DATKLH010000436.1:0-7280 GCA_035542515.1 Casimicrobiaceae bacterium | reverse complement strand
AGATCATCTACTACCGCAACTTCACCGAGCGTCTGGGCGCACAGCGACCGTCCGAGGCCGTGATCATCGACGCCGTGGACAGCTCGCTCGCCACCATCGCGACCTTCGGCGATTCGCGCTTGCAGGACGTGCCCGACGCATGGTTCCAGCGCGACTACCTTCCGAGGCTGCAGGTGCAATGAAACTGGCGTTGTGCTGCCTCGCGGCGCTCAGCCTCGCCTCGGGTGCGACGGCCGCGGACGAGGACCAGGATCTCGATCTCATTCCGCATACGGAGCCGGCAGCTCAGCCTGCGATCGCCTTACACCCTGCAGGCCACAGTGCGCGCATCTATGTGGAGAATGCGTTCACGTTGAGCTCGCTGCGCAATGACCTGCTCGTTCCCCCGCCGCCGCCGCTGACGCCGCATTGGGAGGAGCGGTTGCTTGGCGACGTTCGCGCGGAATGGTTGCTGGCTCCGGGTGCGCTCGTCGGCTACAGCGGACGCATCAACCTCGTCGCACACGATGCAGACAACTTTCCGAACGGCGACAACGTGACGCATGACCTGCGCGAGCTGCACCTCAGCGTCGAGCCGCAGCCGCGCAATTACCTCGACCTCGGGCGCATCAACGTGAAAAGCGGGGTGGCGCTTGGCTTCAATCCAACCGATTTCTTCAAGGCACGCGCGGTCGTGGACGCGCTCACCGCGGATCCGAGCGTGCTGCGCGAGAATCGACTGGGGATCCTGATGGTGCGCGGGCAACACGTGGGCGAAGCCGGTTCCATCTCGCTCATGTATGCGCCGAAGGTGACCGACGCCGCTCCCGTCGGCGACGATCGCGATCGCGGGTTCAGCCCTCTGTTCGGTCGCACCAACGCGTCCAACCGCTGGCTCGTGAAGGGCAGCGCTCGACTATATGACGACTTCAGTCCCGAGTTTCTGCTCTACCACGAGACCGACAGCACGCAGCTCGGCGTCAATCTCACCGAAAGCGTCGGCCAGAGCATCGTCGCCTATGTCGAGTGGGCGGGAGGCCAGCGCCGCGGAATCATCGACGAAGCGCTACTCTTCGGTCGGCAAACAGGACAGATTCCCGCAGCGGCTCCCTATGTCATCGATCAGGGTGGGCAAAAGCGATTCCGCAGCCAAGCCGTGATCGGCGCCTCGTACACGACCGAGAACAAGATCACCTTCAACCTGGAATATCACTACAACGGCGCTGCATTCTCGCGCGCGGACTGGAACCGATGGTTCGCCGCCGGCGAGGGACGCCCGGCATTCTCACCGATCGCGCAGCAACTGTGGTTCATCCGCAACTATGCTGCCGAACGCCAGGAACCCTTGCAGCGGCACAGCCTCTTCCTGAGGGGCGACTGGGTCGATTTCCTCGTGCCCAAGCTCGAGCTCACGGGCTTCGCGCTGGCCGACGCCACCGACGGTTCGACGTTATGGCAGCTCGAGGCCGATTACGCTCGTACCGACCTGTGGAGCTTCGGCGTACTGGCGACCGGCACCACGGGCGGCCGACGATCGAACTTCGGCAGCCTTCCGCGCGCCGCAAGTGTGCTCTTGAAGGTGAGCCGGTACTTCTAATCGTGACCGGGACCCAGGATTTGGTTACCGATCTGAACGATCTGCGCGGGAAGGTCCAGCGTACGCGTTCTGACCAGCCCCGCCGCCGTGCTCGCGTAATGCGTTCCGGCACTCTTCGGACCATCGCACAGTGAGCCGATGATCTCGTTCGATCCGCGCCGAAACGTGCAGCTCGCGAGCCTTATTTCGCCTTCCTCTTGCTTCGTCCACTGCCGTTGGATTTCAATGTATCCAGTCTGGCCTTCGCCTCACGCTTTCCGAGCGCACGGAGGGCGGCGATCGATGCAATTTGGCTGGCGCGTGGCCGCGCTACACCTCGCTCCCAGTTGTAAATCGATTGGGCGCTGACGCCAAGCAACTTGGCGTAGGCATCGGCCGATAAACCCAGACGCTCACGTTGCGAACGCAATCCCTTTGCCACGAAGCGCACGTGGGTAGCTTGCTCGGCTTCGCCATTGGAGTGTGCCTTGCCTTGCTTTCGTTCGAGCGATCGCACGCTCTGCTGAAGCTTCGCCACGTCTCGTCGTAGAGCGGCAATGACACGACGGTACTGTGCCGAACTCTTTTTCAGCGAAGCAGTGATCGACCGAATCTCCTTGCGCGCGACGCGAGACATCTCTTCCTTGAATACTCCAGCGACGTTGGGCATCGGAAAGCTGTTCCTTATGAAGGACAAATGGGCTCGAGACTGGATCTTGCCACATTGCGCAGTTGCCCAGCTTGAGGGACTTCAATCGAACTCGCGATCGCAATAGCTCGGGGCTTGCCCGTCGCGTCGCACGCCGGACAAAGTCTCAACGATCGAAGACGACCCTGCGGCTATTCGCCGTTAATGGTCTTGCGCAATGGCGTCACGTTGCCGATCGCGCCCCCCAGCGGGGCTGGCGATCAACTCACCACGGTGGTGCGCCTCAACGGCCGGGAGGTGAGCCGCTTCCGCACTTAACGACATGATTTCGGCGTTGCGCATTACATCAGCGCGATGACTCGTTACCTGACGCTGTATCCAGGCGATGTGATCTGCATGGGCACCGACGATCCGACGCTCGACAGGGTCGCCGGCTACACCGTCGAAGTGCAGATCGATGGAATCGGCACGCTTCGCATTCCGGCAATCGCGAGGGCGCCTGGGGAGCAGCGCGGCGCGACGGCGTGACCGCGCATCCGCGTCGCCCTGGCCTCCTGCGAATATTCGCGCCAGACGGTGCTTGACGACGGCCTGTCGACTCTTGTCTACTACACCCGGCAGTACCGTTTCGAACACAAGCGTGGCATTCCCAGGGAGCAGGCAATGAAGACCCTTCATTCGCTGTGCACGCGGGCGCAGCTGCTTGGGTCCGCGTTCGCATCGTGGCGATGCGCACCCGCCCCATCCGATGGCGACGCCGTTCGAAGTCGACGCGCCGCAACTTCGTGAGCGCGCCTCCGCGTAGCGCACGCGCGGACCACCGATAAGCCTCCACGTTCGCCGGTCGCGAGCCCGGCGTCGGGGCGCATGAGGCGCCCTGGGGCCGACTCGTGCCCGGATCCCGACCAAACGGTGGCACACATGAACCTGAGCCCGCATTTCACACTCGAGGAGCTCGTCGCTTCGCAAACAGCGGCTCGTCTGGCGATCGACAACCAGCCGCCAGCCGAGATCGTCGAACGCATGCGTCGCCTGCTCGCGCCTGGCCTCGAGCAGATCCGTGCCATGCTCGCGTCGCCGGTGCACGTGACATCCGGATACCGGTCAGCGGCGCTCAACGCGGCGATTCCTGGCGCCGCGGCCAACAGCCAGCACACCCGAGGCGAAGCTGCAGACATCCTCGTCCCCGCCGTGGGCGGCCCCTACCAGGTCTGCAGGCGAATCATCGCTTCGGGTATCGCGTTCGATCAGCTCATCTTCGAGTATGGCAACCGTGGCTGGTGTCACGTGAGCTTCGCCGCAGAGCCGCGGCACGACGTGCGAAGCAAGTTCAACGGGACAACCTACCTTGCAGGGCTGCAGCCGGATCCGGCCGGCGCAGTCGGTTAGCGCGAACCATGAACCAGCAGCAAAGGACACGGGAGTAATGATGCAGACGCGACGCGTTCTATCGAGCGTGCTGATCGCTGCGAGCCTCGCCGGGTGCGCTCACAGCCTGGTCTACGACGAGGCGCGCGACAAGCAGGCGCAGGAGGCGAAGCGCGCAGCGGGCGAATTGAAGATCGCCGATGCCATTCGCGCGTTGCAGAAGGGCCACGCCGAGGTTGCGGTGCTCGAAGTGGGCAACGCAAAGGCGGCGGCCACCGTGCTGCGCGACAAGCAGGTCGCGAGGGTCGCGCGAGCGCCGGTCCTGCGCGGCTCGGCGGACCCGGCTGGGAGACCCATGGGCTTCATCGACGTGCTCGAGCGCGACATGCAGAGGCTGGGCGCGATGCGGAAAGACGCCGTCGCGCAGCCGGCAGGTCCGCGGCGTTGCGGGGTCCTGGATTGCAGGGCGCTGGACGATCTCGAGAACTGGCCCGTGCGGCTGGCCGCACGCGAGACGGCCTTCGACATCTCGCGCGGCGACTTTCGTGCGAGCTACGGCTACGCCTTTGGGACCTGCGCCGAGGTGCGCAGCGCCGCCAGCACATCGAGCGCGCGGCCGATGCTCAACGACTCGTTCGTGGCGCAGATCGCCGCTGCGCGCGCCAACGTCGCATCCGCGACGAAGGCCTACGGCGATCTCGTGGCCAATTGCGATGCCATCGACGAGGCGCGCAAGCGCATCGACGCGGCCATCGAAGGCGGCGACGACAACGAGATCCGCAAGGCGCAAACGGAAGCCGATCGCGAGGATGCGTCCATCGCGAGCTATCGGGCGCAACTGGTCGAAGTCAAGGCGAAGCTGGCGGCTGCAATTGCCGGACTCAGCGAACAACAGGCCGCGGTTGCAGCGCCGAAGCAAGGCATCCAGGAACAGTTGGACGCGCGCACGCAGCAGATCAAAGCCGTGGTCGACGAGGCGAAAGAGGCGGTCGGTGCGCTTTCGAATGCCGGTATCCACGCGTCGGCGCAGGAAACGGTCGTGCAGCTCGATACGGTGATCGGCGCGATCACGGGCGAGAAAGCGGATGCGGACAAGCTGAGCAATGACGAGCGCGCCGCCGTGGCGTTCGCACGCGCTGTCCCGGAGCTCGCTGCCGAGGCGGATAAGCTTCTGCGTGAGGCCGGCAAGCCGCGGATCGCGCCGTTCGTGATCGCGCGCGAGCACTATCGACTCGCTGCGAAGGGACTCGACGACGCCCTGGCGATCAGGATCCAGCGGGCCGAAGCGCTGCGGGCGCGGGCCGATGCGCTGACGCGCGAGCTGAGTGCCCTTGCGCAGGTCCACAGGCTGCTGACGCTGCGCACGCTGCCCGACGGCAAGGAGGTCGATCCCGGGTGGGAACAGCTCTCGATCGCCCAGATCGATGCGCAGAGGAGCGCGAAGGAGCGCGAACAGCTCTACCAGGCGCTCGGGATCTATTGGGACGACGTGTTCCGGCACAGCATGGACGAGAAAGTCTGGAAGGCACGCGCGACCGCGCTGACATTCGACGCGAACTTCGCGCAGAGCGAGGCCGTTGCGGAGCAATGGGACAACGTGATCGGCGGCGTGGCGACAGTGCTCGCCGATTACCACGCATCCGGCGTGAAGCCCGCCGAGATCGCCGAGTTCCTGAAGGCGTTCGGACTCATCTACATCGGAGCGAGGGTGCCATGATCCGCGCAGCGTCCACCGCATTCACCGTTGCGCTCCTGGCGTCGCTCCTTCACGGTTGTGCGACGCCTGCACCCGTGCTGGACCTCGCCAATCGCGGCGTCGGCGCGACCAGCCTCGCCGAGGCGGAGCTCAGGCGCTACCTCGCCGCATCGCAGGACCAGTTGTCGCTTCGCGTGTTCCTGGTCTCGCAATCGTCGAAGGAGCTCGCGCGCGAGAACTTCGAGGATGCCTTCGGTGCTTACCTCCGACGCAAGGCCGGCGATCGAACCGGAGAGGATTCGATCGCGCTGATCGAGGCGTTGGGGCAGGAACACCAACGCCTGCGTTTGCAGCTGGAAGCCGATGCGGCAAGCGCGGAGGAACTGGAGCATGCGACATTGGGAGATCGGCTGGTGCCGTCCGCCGATGCGTTCGCGGCGGCCCGAAAGGCCTTCTCGACGCTGGGGCAGGAGTTGACGCCGCAGGAGCGGCTGGCGCTGACCACGCTCTACGCGCGAACCATCATCGAGTCGGTCAAGAAGATCAGGGAGAGTGCCAAGGACAACGCCGCAGCCTCCAGCAAGGATGCGACCAGCAACGCCACGCCGAAGAGCGATGCAAGCGCAACTGGGAACCCGCAGTGACGCGCACTGCCGCGCACGCACGCCAAGGAGAACGCTTATGACAACCGATGAGCTGACGCAAGCCGACGAGGCCGACACCGACGAGGAAAGCCGCTACGAGGAAGCATTCAGGGCGACGCGGCGCGCCCTCGATGAGGCGATCGAGCTGCTGATGCTGCTCGAGCACCGCGAGCCCGACCCCGACGCTCGCAGCGACATCGGGGAGGACCTGCTCGAGCTCGAGCGCGATCGCGAGGACCTGGTGCGCGCCAATCTCGCTTTCCATTCGGGACGCGCGGTGATGGTGCCGCCGTCGCAGGAGCTCCTCGACGACATCCTCGCGAACAGCAAGGAGGTCGTCGACCTCACGGCGGAGCGCGCGACGGCGTCCGCCGTGCTGAAGCTCGCGACCGATGCGCTCGCCAAGTTTGCCGAGATCCAGCAGATCGGCCGGTCGTGATCTGGTCACTAACCCATCCGGGGAGAAACCCATGACCGAAGCAGACGCGCCCGAAGGCGGTACGCACCCAAAGCCCGCTAACAACGCGATCGGGGCGGGGCTGACGTTCGGGATGTGGAGCTATCTCGCGATACTCGCGGTGGCGTTCATCTATGCGCTGTGCGTCGTCTGGCCGCCGCAGCCGTGGCCCCTGAATCCCGACGATCAGGCAAGAGCGCAACGCGACGTCGCGGTGGCGGACGCGACGCGCAAGGAAGCCGAAGCGAAGGACGCCAAGAGCCGCGTCCTGGCTGCCAAGGACGCCGACAAGGAAAAAGCAGAGAAGGACGCCGCGGAGAAGGAGGCCGCCGCGAAGGCGGCCAGTGAGAAGGCTGCTTCCTTTCTCAATCCTTCTACGCCGTCTGCACTCGCCACCGACATCGCGAAGGTGTGCGACACACCCGGCGCGGCGAAAACGATGTATCCGCCGGTGGTGTGCTTTCTGGGACATCCATCGCAGCCGAGCCTCGACGTGCGGCTCATTCTGCTCGTCCTTTGTGCCGGTGCGCTCGGCAGCTTCATCCACGCGGGCACTTCGTTCGTCGATTACATCGGCAATCGCGCATTCGTCCGCAGTTGGCTCTGGTGGTACCTGCTTCGTCCGTTCATCGGGGCGGTCCTCGCGCTGCTCATCTACTTCGTCATCCGGGGCGGATTCGTCACGGGCACTGGCCTGCCGGCGGAGGCTGCGAGCGCGGCAAGCTTCATCAACCCCTTCGGCATAGCTGCGCTCGCAGGCCTTTCGGGACTGTTCTCCAAGCAGGCCACCGATAAGCTCAACGAGGTGTTCTCGACGCTGTTCCGTGCAGCGCCGGGCGAAGGCGACACCAAGCGGGCCGACAAGCTGCAGAGCGGCGTGAGCGCGGCAAAGCTCGGTGCGCTCGAGCCGC
>DATKLH010000435.1:0-3644 GCA_035542515.1 Casimicrobiaceae bacterium | reverse complement strand
TCCATATCTCGCGTGCGACGGGCCGGTGCTCCCGGCGCGCGACGTGCGTAGGACGATCTTCGGTTGGGATCGGGTTGCGATCGGCGTCCAGCACTTCGATGAGATCGACCAGTTCCTGAGCGGAGATCTCGCCGGTTTCGTCGAAGCGGCGGTTCATGATGCGCTCCGCAGCCTCGTTGTAGAAAACGAGCGTGCCTTCGGTGTCCACCAGAAGGATCGGCATCGCGACGCAGCTCGCGAGCTGCCGCGCGAGGATCATCTGGATCGGCTTGGCGCCGTTCATGCTCCCTCCGCTGTTGGGTCGCCGTGGCCCGGGAAGGCAATGATCGAGCCGATGCGCCGAATCGGTCAATCGGTCCCTTGGCGTGGTGGCGCAGCGCGACATCCGCCGCAGACCCTGATCGGTTGCGCATGCGCGGACCTGCACTGGAGCGCGCAACGCGAACTGCCGTTACCATGTCGACCGAATGCTGCAGAGCGCAGCGATACCTGGGAGCTGCCGAGATGAGCGTGCCTCGTTTCATGATGATCGCCGGCGCACCCGCGCCGGTCGGGCCGTTTTCGCACGCCGTCGAAGTCGACGGCTGGGTGTTCGTCACCGGGCAGATGCCGACCGATCCCGCCGACGACCACGCGCCGCTGCCGGCGGGTATCGAAGCGCAGACGCGCCGCGTGATGAACAACCTCGTGCTCGTGCTCGACGGCGCAGGCCTGCGGCTCGAGCACGTGGTCGCCGCGCGTGCTTTCCTGACCCGATTCGAGCACGACTACGCCACGATGAACCAGGTGTATCGATCGTATTTTCCCGAGGGCCGTTTGCCCGCGCGCACCTGCGTGGGCGTCACTGCGCTTGCGCGCGGTGCGCTGGTCGAGATCGATTTCGTGGCGCGCAGGGCGTAGCTGCGAGCTCGCGGGACCCTGCTCGCAGTCGGCATGAGGGCCGGCAAGCCCGTCGTGCGTTAGCTCGATATCGCCGCGTATGCCACGGCGATGCGCGCAGCCAGCCGGGCATTGTCAAGAACGAGCTGAACGTTGCCGGCGACGCTTTCGCCGCCCGTCAAGGCGTTGAGGCGCGCCAGCAGGAATGGCGTCAGCGCCTTGCCCGTGACGTTCTGGTCACGCGCTTCCTGCAATGCCTGGTCGGTCGCGCGCTCGATGCGCTCGCGCGGCAGCTCGAAGGCCGCTGGGATCGGGTTCGCAACGACCAGCCCGCCGCGCAGCCCGAGCGCCCACTTCGCTTTCATCGCGCGAGCGACCTCCTCCGGCTCGTCGACGCGGGCATCGACATCCAGGCCGCTGTCGCGACTCCAGAACGCAGGCAGCCGATCAGTGCGATAGCCGAGCACCGGCACGCCGTGCGTCTCGAGGTACTCGAGCGTGAGACGAAGATCGAGGACCGACTTCGCTCCGGCACAGACTACCGCGACCGACGTGTTCGCGAGCTCCTGCAGGTCCGCGGAGACATCGAAGCTCGTCGCCGTGCCGCGATGCACGCCGCCGATTCCGCCGGTTGCGAACACTGGAATGCCGGCGAGCGCAGCGATGATCATCGTCGCGGCAACCGTCGTAGCACCGGTGCCGCCACGCGCCACGAGCAGCGGCAGGTCGCGACGGCTCGCCTTCGCGACGTCGCTTCCCCCGCGGCCAAGCCGTTCCACCTCGGCCCGGCTCAAGCCTGCTTTCAAGCGCCCGTCGATAACCGCGATGGTGGCGGGAACGGCGCCGTGCGCGCGCACTTCCGCTTCGAGCGCAAGCGCCGTATCGACGTTCCGCGGCCACGGCATGCCGTGCGCGATGATGGTCGATTCGAGCGCCACGATCGGGCCTCGCGCGGCCAGCGCATGCGCAACATCGTCGCTCGGGTCCAGCAGGTCGTTCATCGCATCGTCGTCGGGCTGCGCCGTCGCGCGCTTCGATATGCTACGGCGCAAGAAGGCGATCGTCATGTGTGGACGACCAACCACGTCTCACGCAGGCCAGCCGACCATCGAGCAACCTTCGCGAGATCACGGCGACCGATGTCTTGTAGGGCCTCAACTTACGCGCGAGCTCGCCAGGTCGACATCGATTGCACAGTCGGGAAGTGGTGATCCTGGGACCGCCGACTGCACACGGAACAGCCCTCCGGCCTGCGGTTGCCGATCGACGGGCACGGCGAGGTTGCGTCGGAGCGACGTGATGTAGAGATCGCGCAAATCCGGACCGCCGAACGCGGCCTTGGAGGGTTTTTCGACCGGAAGCGTCACGCGATCGACGAGGTGTCCGTCCGCGTCGAACCGGAGCAGGCAGCCACCATCCACCGCGGCCATCCAATAGCAGCCGTTCACGTCCACGCACGCGCCATCGGGCCGCCCGGGCAGCTCGCGCGTGTCGACGAAGACGCGACGGTGTGTCAGCAGTCCGCGTGAGAGGTCGACGTCGAACGCCCATACCGTTCGGACCGCAGGATGCGAATCGGATACATAGAGCGTGGCGCCGTCGGGCGAGAACGCGAGCCCGTTGGTGGTGCGCAGGTCCGTGACCTTCGCCTCGCACCGACCGTCGTGATCGATGCGATACAGCGTCGCCTCGGGCTCACCGGAGCAGTCCATCGCGCCGATCCACAAGCGCCCGGTTGGATCGACGGTTCCGTCGTTGAGGCGCTGACCCGGACGCAGACCCGGCGCGGCGATCGTCACCAGGCTCGTCAACGCCGTGTCCGCGTGCACGATCCGATCGCGCAACGCGATCACCACTCCCTGCGCGCGATGGGTTGCGACGAACGTCACGAGGTCGGGTGCCTGCCACAACGCGTCGCTGTGGGTCGCCGGATCGTAGCGATGCAACGTGCAGCCATGGATGTCGACCCACCATAGCGTTTGCGAGCGAGTGCACCACCAAGGGCTCTCCCCTGCCTGCGCGCGCGCATCGGCGACGAGCTCGACTGCTGTCACGACACAGCCGCGATGCCTGATTCAGCGATGCCGAGCGCTTCAAGACGCGCAGCGACGTCGAACAACTGGTGTTCGCGATGCGGAGCCGCGAAAAGCTGCACGCCGACCGGCAATCGTCCGCCGCGAGCGATCGGAACTGTCAAGGCGGGGCAATCGGTGCCCGCAAGAGGTTGCGTGAACCATCCGAGCATCGGTCCGGTCGGCCAGGTCTGTCCCGCGAGGGTCAGCGTCGTCTGGCCGAGCATCGGGGCAATACAAGGTGTCGCCGGCAGGATCACCACGTCGACGCGCTCGAACATCGCGAGCACCTGCGATTTGTGCCAGGCACGATAACGCTGGGCATTCAGATACCACTGTGCCGGAACCAGAGCATGCGCGAGGAAGCGGGCGCGCGTGCCGGGGTGGAATCGATCGACGCGCTCGCGCAGGTCGCGCAGTCGCCCCACGGCACTCTCGCTGGCATTCACCAGAATCGCCGCGGCCTTGGAGCGTTGCGGATCGGGGAATTCGATCGTGTCGCGCGCCCCAAGCGCCTGCCGCACCGCCTCGACGGCCGATGCCGCGTCCGCATCCAGATGTTCGCTGAAATAGCCGCCGGCGGTCGCAACGCGCAACGACGTCGTTGTCGTCGGGTTGCGGTAGGACTCGCCGGTCAATATCGCATGGCCGATCGCGATATCACGAACGCATCGCGCCATCGGACCGACGGTG
>DATKLH010000434.1:0-5081 GCA_035542515.1 Casimicrobiaceae bacterium | reverse complement strand
ACGATCGCGACGCCGAGGCCCGCCGACACCATCGCCACGATGGCGTCGATCGAGCGAACCTCCATCGCCCAGCGCGCGTGGGGGAAGCGCCGCTTGATGTAGCGCGCAGCTACGCGTCCGCCGCTGAGCGCGATGTCGTAGCGAATCAGCTCGAAGCGCTGCAGCAAGTCCTGCGGCGAAGACCCCTGCGCGCCCGGCGGCACGAGCATCACATAAGGTTGGCGCGCGAGGTCCTGCCAAGCCAGGCGCGCGGATCCTCCGTCGGGCGGACGAACCACGACCGCAGCGTCGATGCGATTCGCTTTCAGTGCCGTCCGCAGCGCGTCGGAATCATCGAGCGCGACTGTGACCTCGAGCGCCGGATATCGATCGCGCAACAGGCGCAGCGCCTGCGGCAGGGCGTCGGTCTGTACGCTCGCGATCGCCCCCACGCGCACGCGACCCGATACGGTCAGGCTCGGATGGGCGCGCAGGTCCTGAAGCCGGCAGGCGATATCCCGAATCACGGCCGCAGCGTGCAGCGCGAACGGCGTCGGTCGCACCGATCGCGCCGAGCGGTCGAACAGCGGCTGCCCGAACCACGCCTCGAGCTGCCTCGCCTGCAGGCTGACCGCGCTCGGCGTGCATCCGACCTGCTGCGCCGCTCCAGCGAAGGTTCCACGCTCGACGATCGCAACCAACGTGGAGAGCATCGCGAGATTCATGAGGATTTCTCAAGCTTCGGCTGAGAAGAAATCGCTTTGCTCAATTATAGGGCCGGCATAGCCTGCTCGGGGCGGCGTGGCAAGCGAAACCGCGCGTTGAGCCGAAATCCACCGATCATGCCCGTGCACGACTTTCGCAGCGACACCGTGACTCTGCCCACGGCGGCCATGATGGCCGCCATCGCCGGCGCGCGACTGGGCGATGCGGCGCGCGGCGACGATCCGACGGTGGCGGAGCTCGAGCGCCTCGCCCGCGAGGCCACCGGCAAGGAGGACGCGCTGCTCGTGCCGTCGGGCACGATGGCGAATCTCGCGGCGATCATCGCGCACGAGTGTCGCGGCGGCGAGGTCGTCGTCGAGCAGGACGCCCATATCTACAACGCCGAAGGCGGCGGGCTGTCGGCGCTGGCAGGCGCGATCGCCCGGCCGGTGCGCGGTACGCATGGCATCCTCAGCGCGGAGCAGGTCAGGACAGCGATTCGCGGCAGCGACGACGCAGCCCACGCAGCGACGCGCCTGGTATGCCTCGAGAGCACGCACAACGTCGCGGGCGGATGCGTCTATCCGTTGGAGGTTCTCGCAGCGAATCGCGCGGTCGCGCGCGCGGCCGGCGTTCCGGTTCATCTCGACGGCGCGCGGCTGTTCAACGCGGCGACCTATCTCGACGTACCGCTCGCGCGAATCTGCCAGCACGCCGACTCGCTGTGGTTCTCGCTGTGCAAGGGTCTGCGCGGACCCGTCGGCGCCATTCTCGCGGGCGATGCGGCGTTCATGCGCAGGGCCCGTCGCGCGGTGCGTATGCTCGGCGGCGCCATGCGGCAGGCTGGCGTGATCGCGGCTCCGGCCATCGTTGCGCTCCGCGACGATCCTTACGCGATCCATCGACGCGACCACCATCTCGCGCGAGCGCTCGCGTCGGGCATCGCGGGCATCGATCGCTCGTTGGTCGACCTCGACACGGTCCAGACCAACATCGTGAACTGCTTCGTCGACGCTTATGCCACCGACGCGCGGGGCATCACCGATGCTCTGCGCGAGCGCAGCGTGCTTGCGATCGGTCGCGCGTCGCGCATCCGCTTCGTGACACACGCCGGCGTCGATGGCGGTTCGGTCGAGGCTGCGGTCGATGCACTGGCGCAGGCGCTCGGCTCGCTTGCGCATCGATCCCCAACGCAACAGGAGGCAGCATGCCGACATGGATGAGAGTGATCGATCGTAGCTTCGCAAAGGCCGCGCTTGCGTTGCTTGCGCTCATCGGGTCGTGTTGCCTGCCAGCCGCAGCGCACGCGCAGGCGTATCCCGCCAAGCCGATCCGCTTCGTAGTGCCCAGTCCTCCCGGCGGGGGAACCGACTCGCTGACGCGCCTGCTCGCGCACAAGCTGAGCGAGCTGCTGCGATGGGAGATCGTCGTCGACAACCGACCCGGCGCCGGTGGCAACCTGGGCATGGACATCGCTGCGAAAGCAGCACCCGACGGTTATACGATCGTGATGGGCGAGTCGGCCAATCTCGCGATCAATCCGTACCTGTACAGGAAGCTCCCGTTCGATCCCGCCAGGGACGTGACACCGGTTGCGCTGGTGGGGACGGTGCCGCTCGTTCTCGTCGTGGCGGCCGATCGGCCCTTCGATTCGCTCGCCTCGCTGCTTGCCGCAGCGAAGAAGAAGCAACTGGTGTTCGCCTCATCGGGCAACGGCACGGTCGGGCATCTGGTCGGCGAAACGTGGAAGAGGGCAGCGGGCGTGGATCTTCTCCACGTGCCCTACAAGGGCGCCGGCCCCGTGATGACGGACCTGCTTGGTGGACAAGTGGATATGCACTTCGCGTCGCTGCCCGCAGCGCTGTCGCTGATCAAGTCGGGCAGGCTGCGCGCGCTCGCAGTAACCTCGGCGCAGCGCGTGCCGTTGTTGCCCGATGTCCCGACATTGATCGAGTCCGGGTTCCCGGATTTCGACTATCACGTCTTCTATGGCGTGCTCGCGCCGGCCGGGACGCCACCAGCGATCGTCACTCGGCTGAACGCGGAGATCGATCGCGCGCTCCAGGCAAGCGACGTCCAGGCCGGTCTGGCCCAGCGTGGCGTCGATCCGCGGCCCGGGACCGCGGATCAATTCGCGTCGTTCCTCACGACCGAACGCGCGAAGTGGGAGCGTGCAGTGAAGGTTTCCGGAGCCACCGTCGACTGACGGTTATCGTGGCGATCGACGCTACAACGAGCCGGCGCGAGATTCATCCACGTGCTGCGAGGCCTTCGAGCGCCTCGGCCGCCGCGCGTGGGCCTCCGGCTGCCTGGAACTGCGCGCGTACGCGCGCTGCCGCGGCCCGATAAGTCGCGTCCTGCACGACCGCCAGCACCGCGTCGCGCAACTCCTGCGCAGTCACGCGATTGAATCGCACGCGGATCGCGGCGCCGGCTGCAACCGCGCGCTCCGCGTAGAACGACTGCTCGTGCGCGATCGGCGCGACCACAGCAGGCAGGCCGTGCAGGAATGCTTCGCACACGGTCGTCCCCGCATGCGTAACCACGGCGTCGATGTGCCGATAGAGCGCGAGGATCGGGACCCATTCGCAAACGAGGAAGTTGCCGGACGCCTGCGGCACCTGCGCACGGGTGCTGACGATGACTTGCAGCGGGGCATCCGCGAGCGCCTCCGCGAGTGTGCGCAGGAATCGCTCGCCGCGTTCAGCGAACAGCGTCCCCAGCGTGACCAGCACTCGTGGCAAGGGCAGCAATCGATCCCATGCGAACGCTTCGTCTTCGCGCCGGCCGCTCAGCGCCGGGCCGACGAAGCGGAAATGCTCGGGGAAGCTGCGCTCCGGTGCGGCGAACTCGCGTGTCACATAGAGCAGGACGAGCTCGCGCGAGCAGTCGGGATCGGGCATCGGCGCTAGCTGCGCGCGGCGTTGCGCCTGCTCGAACTGCGCCGCAACCCAGCGGCGTACCTGCGGATACGCGTCGAGCGCATCGGTAAGCAACGCAGCGGAGGGCGCCGAAGTCGCAAAGGGTACCTTGGCGCGCCGCGCACCGAGCGCGCCCGCCAGCGCCTGCTGATCGGCGACGACCGCATCGGGCGCGAAACGCGCAATCGCGTCGTCCACGGCCGGAAGCATCGCCTCGGCAAGAGGCACGATGACCTGCTCGATCAGAACCTTGTAGCCCGCGAGCCATGGCGCGCCCGTGGCAGCACGCAGGTGCTCGACCGCATCGTCGTCGATCGCCGATTCGATCGCGAAGCAGGTCGCGTCTCGCGGCAGCAGCCCCCGCACCGCGGCGTAGGTCACCCAGGCGACGTCGTGGCCGCGCGAGCGCAGCTCGCTTGCGATGGAGACCGTCGGATTGACGTGCGCGACGAACGGCGGAACGACGAACAGGAACCGGCTCATCCGCGGATCCGCGGCAGCCATTCGAGGATCGACGCACGGACCTTCTGCGTGGCGTTGAACAGCACGCCGTGCGCGCATCCGGGGATGAGCTGCAGCTCGCAACGCGGAAGCAGGCGGGCGAGACGCTCCGCGTCGTCGCGCCGGTCCGAATCGGCGCCGTACAGCGCGAGGACCGGACAGTCGATGCTGGCGATCGCCGCGTCGTCGAGCGCGGACGCGCCGGACATGTCCGCGACGAATTGCGTGTTCTCCATCAACCGCGTCGAGGTCTCGATCAGCGGATTGCGACGTCGCTGGCGATGGCGCTGCACGTGGCCGTACATGGCACGCGCATCGTCGACGCGCGCATCGTCGGCGGGGACTTCGGTGCCGCGCGACACGTGCTTGGTGAGCCAGTGCGTGAACAGCTCCTCGATCTTGCGGATGCGCGCCTCACCGCTGAGCGTCAGACAGGCGGCCATCTGCTCGCCGATGTCCGCGAGCCCCGACGGCGATTCGATGAGGATCAGGCCGGCGGCGCGTCCCGGGTACGACGCGGCGAAACGCAGCGCGATGTACCCGCCAAGACTGTGACCCAACACCACCACCGGTTGGTCGCGCAGTTGCAGCGCGTCGATGATCGCGTAGAGATCGGCGGCCATGTCGTCGATGGTGTAGCCGCGCTCGGGCTGCTCGCTCAAGCCGTGGCCGCGCAGGTCGTAGAGCACGACGCTCGCCTGGCGCGCAAGCGCAGGGGCCAGGGTGAGGTAGAAGCTCGAGTGGTTGTCGATCGCCAGGCCGTGCACGCACACGATCGCCGGCGACCCCGCGCCCATGCGAAGCACGTTGAAGCGGACCTCGCGCGCGACCACTTCAGCCATCGAGGAACGCTTCCATGCACGCGGCGAGCTCTACCGGACGCTCGTTGGGTAGATAGTGGCTTGCATCGAGCATCGCCACGCCGGCGTTCGGTAGACATCGCCGCAGCCGATCACGCGTCTCCAGCATCGAAGG
>DATKLH010000433.1:0-3911 GCA_035542515.1 Casimicrobiaceae bacterium | reverse complement strand
AGCGCATTCACACCTACATCGATGATCTCGACAAGAGCGAGGGCGAGAAGATGCGCTTGCGCGCGCTCGTCCCGGCGCTGCACGACGCCAAGACGCAGCTCTACACCGAGTTGATCGGCGATGGGCGCTGCCCGTTGCGGCCAGGCATCGCCCGACTGCTCGATGAAGCGCGCGACGCCGGCGTGCAGCTCGCCATCGCGTCGACGACAACGAGCGCGAACGTCGATTCCCTGCTTGCGCGGCATCTGGGCGCGAGCGGGCGTTATCGCTTCGCGGTGATCGCGTGCGCGGACGCGGTGGAACGGAAGAAACCGGCACCGGACATCTATCGCCTCGTGCTTGCGATGCTGGGCCACTCGGCGGACCAATGCGTGGCGTTCGAGGATTCGGAAAACGGCCTGCGCGCGGCCAAGGCTGCGGGATTGTTCACCGTCGTCACGCCATCGCCGTGGACGCAGGGCGGCGACTTCGATGATGCGGACCTCGTGCTCCCGCACCTCGGCGATCGCGAGCGCCCGCTCCCGATGCCTCACGCCGCACGACTTGGCGCACCGTGGCTCGGATTGAACGAGCTGGTCGCGCGCCAGCAAGCGGTCGTGAACCACGCTTCCGCAGCGAGCGCATATCACAGCCAGCGATAGCTGTCGCAAGCGCCAGCGATCCGTCTTTCGCGACTCCGCCTCATCGGAGTGCGGCGCCACTTTGGGCTCGATCAGGACGCGCGGGTCGTTGCTGCCGGCCCGAATGCGTTACGCCGGCACTCGTTGACACGCATCAAGGCGTCCATCGGCCGTCGCGCGATCATGTTGCTTCAAGGAGTAGCAACATGGGGCTTCTGGAATTCGCGCGCGGTCCGGCATTGTGGATCGCCCTGGCGGTGTTCGTGCTCGGCACGATCTGGCGTTTGCACGGGATCTACCGACGACCGCTCAAGCCCGACTTCAGTGAACCCAGGGCCCGCGTGATGCGTGGCGCCGGCCTGCGCGCCATCGTTTCGCGCATGTGGCATCACCGGACGTTTCGCGATGCGACCATCGTCGGCACGCTGAACGCCTATGGCTATCACATCGGCCTCGCGATCGTCTTCTTCGGCTTCGTCCCGCACATCGCGTTCATCGGCCGCCTCACCGGCGCGTCCTGGCCGGCGGTTCCGGGTTGGCTGTTCGTCGCCGGCGTGGCTTTCGTGTTCATCGGCTTGCTCTACGCGCTCATGGTGCGGCTCACCTCGCCGGTGCTGCGCCTGCTGTCGAACTTCGACGACTACGCGAGCCTGGTCGTCGTCCTGCTGCCGATGCTGACCGGGATGGCCGTGTTGTCGCTTTCGTTGCCCTCGCCCTATCCGACGACCCCGGCTTCTCCGGTGCCGGTCGCCATCCACCTGATGTCCTTCGAGCTGCTGCTGGTCTGGTTGCCGTTCTCCAAGCTCGCACACGCGTTTCTCGTGTTCGCTTCGCGGGCCACCACGGGCGTCGCGTTCGCCCGCAAGGGTGCCACGCTATGAACGACACCGTGCAAACGCTCGACGCTTGCGGGACCCGGCTCACGGTAGAGAAGCCTGCGATCCGCTACGACAGGCAGGGCGACAGGAGCGACGCCGAGCGCATCGCGGCCGCCATGACCGCCTTCGGCAAGGACTTCGGACGCACCGCCGCGCTGTATCTCGAATCGTGCATCCACTGCGGCAACTGCGCGCAAGCCTGCCATTTCTATCTCGCTACGCGCGACCCGAAGTACACGCCGATCTGGAAGCTCGAACCGTTCAAGCAGGCCTACAAGCGCGAAGCCGGGCCGTTCGCGTGGCTTTACCGCACCTTCGACCTCAAGCCCGCGGTGAGCGTCGACCAGCTGCAGGCGTGGCAGGAGCTGCTCTACGACGCCTGCACGATGTGCGGACGCTGCACCATGGCGTGCCCCATGGGTATCGACATCGCGAGCCTGGTCGGGCTCGCACGGCACGCGATGTTCGAAGCCGGCCTGGTGCCGCATGAGCTGTGGGCGGTCGCGGAGCGCGCGGCGCGCGAAGGCAGCCCGCTCGGTGCGACGGCGAAGGTCCTGCGCGAGAGGATCGATTGGCTCGCCGACGACTACGATGTCGAGATGCATCTCGACGAGCCGGCCGCCGAGGTGCTGGTCACGTTCTCGTCGATCGAGATCATGAAGTACCCCGAATCGCTGGTTGCCACGGCTCGGCTGCTCAACCACGCAGGCTATGCGTGGACGGTATGCAGCGCCGGCTACGAGGCGACCAACTTCGGCATGATGTCCGGCAACCTCGCGTGGCAGCGCCAGGCGACCCTGAAGCTGATCGAGGCGGCGATCGCTTGCAACGCCAAAGTCCTCGTGCTGCCGGAGTGCGGACACGCGTACATGGCGCTGCGCTGGCAGGGCGCGAACCTGCTCGGTCGGCCGCTGCCGTTCCGCGTGTTGCACATCTCCGAGTTCGTTGCCGAGAATATCGCGAACGGACGCATCCGGCTGCGCAAGGTCGACGCGTCGGTCGCCTTCCACGATCCCTGCCAGGTGTCGCGGCGCGGGGGCGCGACGTCGGCGCCGCGCGCGGTGCTCGCGGCACTGGGCGTGGATCTGCGCGAGACGCAAGACTCGGGCGCGCTCAACTTCTGCTGCGGCGGAGGTGGTGGGGTCATTGCGAACCGGCGCGCCGACGAGCTGCGCTACGGAGCGTTCCGGATCAAGATGCAGCAGATCGATGCGACCGGCGCGGAGATGGCGCTCACCAGTTGCGCCAATTGTCGCCAGTCCTTCGACGACGGCGGCGCGCACTTCCACTGGGACCGTTCCATGGGAAGCCTGCTCGAGCTTTGCGCCGAGCGGCTCGAGGAGCGAGTCGCCGCCGCAGGCAAGCAGGGCTTGACAGCCGACGCCTAATATTAGAGATTTCTAATATTTTTTGCGTCGGCCGCCCGGGAAGGGCTCGCGCCGTTCTCATCTCTTCGGGAGCATCATGAACTTCGACAAGGAACTCGACGCGCGCGGACTCAACTGCCCGCTGCCCATCCTCAAGGCCAAGAAGGCCCTGACCGACATGACGAGCGGACAGGTGCTGCGGATCATCGCCACCGACCCGGGATCGGTCAAGGACTTCGAGGCGTTCTCCAAGCAGACCGGCAACGCGCTGCTCGAGCATTCGGCGGCTTCGAACGAGTTCACCTTCTTCATGAAGAAGAAGTGACGCATAGGCATCTCGCTCGCCACGGTTTCAAGGCGCGCAGGGAGGTCGAGGCGATGGTCGAAGCTGGCGTGCTAGGCGGCACCGGCGGCTGGCATGCCGCCGCGTTCGTCGGGCACGACGTTTATCGCGAGGCGGCGTACGGTCGCTTGCATCCGCTCACCATTCCGCGAGTGGAATCGGTGATCGACCTGTGCCGGGCGCTCGACTGGTTCGCGCCGGGCGAATATGTGCTGAGCCCGCGTGCGAGTCCCGAGGAGCTGCGCGCCTTTCACGCACTGGATTACATCGAGGCGTTGAGAACGGCGAGCGCGACCGGCGCGGTCGATGCGCGGATCCGGCAGCGCTATGCGATCGGCACGATGGAGAATCCCCTGTTCGCGGGACTGTTCGAGCGCGCGTCCACGGCGGTCGGCGGATCGATACGCGCAGCGGAGCTTGCCCTGCAAGGACGGATCGCCTTCAATCCGGCCGGCGGGACGCACCATGGCCGACCCGACCGCGCGAGCGGCTTCTGCTATTTCAACGATCCGGTGTTCGCCATCCTTCGGTTGCTGCGCGGTGGCGTCGAGAGCGTCCTGTATCTCGACCTGGATGCTCATCACGGCGACGGCGTGCAGGAAGCCTTCGCCGATCAACTGCGCGTATGGACGGTGTCGCTGCACGAAGCGGGACGCTGGCCCTACACGGGGGCGCTGGAAGATGTCGGCGGCGGTCGCGCGCT
>DATKLH010000432.1:0-6251 GCA_035542515.1 Casimicrobiaceae bacterium | reverse complement strand
TGGCGTCAAGACCGAGGAAGTGCTCGAGATGGAGACGCGGATTTCAGGCGGCGACGTCTCGCTGGACCCCACACCCGGCGACGAGGAATCGGTATCGCCGATCGCCTACCTGACGGAAAGCGAAGACGAGCCGGCGCAGATCCTGGAAAAGGCACAGACGGCTGCCAATCGCAGCGCCGGACTGCAAACCGCGATCGCGAAGCTCGATCCACGCAGCCGCCGGATCATCGAATCGCGCTGGCTGCGTGAAGACGATCAAGCGACGCTGCAGCAGCTTGCCGACGAGTACGGCGTGTCCGCCGAGCGGATCCGCCAGATCGAAAGCAAGGCGCTGAAGACGATGAGGGCTCAGATGGCGGATGTCGCGTAACGCGGCCGCTTCTCGCTACAAACTCCAACGCCGGCATTCGCCGGCGTTTTTGTTTGGCCGCCGATGTGAGGCATGAGATGTGAGCGTGCGCGACAGAACCGCTTGCGCGCCTTGCTGCGGCACGGCGTTCCCTTGGGCACACTCGCATCTCATACCCCCGTACCGTTTCATTCGCACTTACAACTCCACCTGTGTCCCCAGCTCCACGACGCGATTGGTCGGTATCTGGAAGAACTCCGAGGCTTTGGTCGCATTCTTGGACATCGACACGAACAGCCGCTCGCGCCACATCGCCATGCCGGGCGCCACCGTGGCGATCAGCGTCTCGCGCGACACGAAGAACGAGGTGTCCATCATGTCGAACACGAAGCCGCGCCGTCCGCAGGTCTCGAGCAGGGCCGGTACGTCGGGATCCTCCTTGAAGCCGTAGTACGCGCTCATCTGGTAGAAATCGCAACCGAGCGAGCGAATCTCCGTGCGCTCCTCATCCGCCACGAACGGGACGTCGCGCGTCACCACCGTGAGGAATACGACGCGTTGATGCAGAACCTTGTTGTGCTTGAGGTTGTGCAGCAACGCGTGCGGCACTCGATTGGAAGCGGAAGTCAGGAATACCGCCGTGCCCGGCACGCGCGTAGGCGGTGACGCCTGGATGCTCTGGATGAACAGATCGAGCGGCATCGCGTCCTCCGCGAGGCGCTGCATCAGCACGACCCGACCGCGTTTCCACGTCGTGAGCAGCGTGAATACGATGGCGCCGATCAATAGCGGCACCCAGCCGCCTTCGGGAACCTTGTGGGCGTTGGAAGCGAGGTAGATCACGTCGATCAGCAGCAGCGGGGTGGCGATCGCCATTGCCGGCAAGCGCGACCAGCGCCATACGCGCCGCATCACCACGAAGATCAGTACCGAATCGATCATCATCGCCAGGGTCACGGCGATGCCGTAGGCCGCCGCGAGATTGTCCGAGCTGCGGAAGCCGACGACGAGCGCGATCACGGCGATCATCAGCGTCCCGTTGACGAAGGGCACATAGATCTGGCCAATCGCGCGTTCCGAGGTGTGTTGGATGGTCAGGCGCGGCGCGTAGCCCATTTGGATCGCGGCGCGCGTCAGCGAGAACGCGCCGGTGATGACCGCCTGGGAGGCGATGATCGCCGCTGCGGTTGCGAGCACCAGCAGCGGGGCACGCAGTACTTCGGGCGCGAGCAGGTAGAAGGGGTTCTGCACGGTCGAGGCGTCGTTGAGGATCAGCGCACCTTGCCCGAAGTAGTTGAGCACCAGCGCCGGCAGCACGAAAACCACCCATGCTCGACGGATCGGGGCGCGCCCGAAATGACCCATGTCCGCGTACAGCGCTTCGGTTCCGGTGACCGCAAGCACGATCGCGCCCAGAGCGTAGAACGCGGTGGTCGGATTGCCGAGCAGGAATCGCCCGGCATACAGCGGATTGAGCGCGAGCAGCACGTGTGGAGCGGCGGAGATCTCGGACGCACCGAACACCGCAAGCACCAGGAACCACAGGCACATGATGGGGCCGAAGATCGCGCCGATGCGCGCGGTCCCGCGCTTCTGCAGCACGAACAGGCCCACGAGGATGGCGACGCTGATCGGCACCACGAAGCTATGCATGCTCGGCGCGATGACCTCCAGCCCCTCGACTGCGCCGAGCACCGTGATCGCCGGCGTGATCATGCCGTCGCCGTAGAACATCGCGGCACCGAAGATCCCGAGCCCGACCAGCCACCAGCGCAGCCGCCCCTCCGTCCCGCGCGAAACCAGCGCCGTCAAGGCGAGGATGCCTCCTTCGCCGTTGTTGTCGGCGCGCATGATCAGCGTCACGTACTTCAGCGTCACGACGATCATGAGCGACCAGAAGATCACCGAGAGCGCGCCGAGCACATTGGATTCGGTCAGCGGAATGGCGTGCACGCCGTTGAACGCGGTCCGCAGCGTGTACAGCGGGCTGGTGCCGATGTCGCCGTACACGACGCCGATCGCGCCGATGATCAGCGGCGCCATGCGCTGCGAGTGCCCGGGAAGGGTTGCCGTGCTCACGATGGCTGCCGCGTCACGCGGCGGGATCGTCGGTGCGGCGCGAGAACCGGATGTTGAGCTGCTTCAGCTTTCGGTACAGGTGCGTGCGTTCCAGCCCTGCGCGCTCCGCGACCTTGCTCATGTTGCTCTGCTCGCGTCCGAGCAGTTGCTCGAAGTAGATACGCTCGAAGGCCTCGCGCGCTTCCCGCAGCGGCATGTCGAAAAAGCGCGCGGTGATCTCGGGGGCGACCGCCTGATTGGTCGCGGCCGCTTCGCCGAGCATCCGCTTCACGTGGTCCCCGGTCACTTCGCCGCGCACCACCGCGAGGTTCGCCACGACCGCCGCCAGATGGTCGAGGTTGCCGGGCCAGTACGCGTTGGACAATGCGGTGAGCGCGGCGGGTGTCAACGCCGATAACAACGACGCACCTGCATCCGCCGGCGCGCAGGTGCGCCAGAACCGCTCGATCAGAGGCGGAATGTCTTCGCGTCGACTGCGCAGCGGAGGCAGCAGGACCGCACCGGCCGAAAGCTGCGAAAGCAGTGCCGCATCGAACTTGCCCTCCGCCGCGAGATTACCCAAAGGCTCCGCGCTGGTGGCAACCAGCGTGACGTTGTTCTTCTCGAGCTTGCCGACGAGGAACGCGAGGCCTTTCTGCTCGCCCTTGGAATAGGTGCCGATTTCGGCGCAGTAGATGATGCCGTCGTGCGCTTCATCGATCAGCGTGATGGGGTTCGCGGCCAGCCGCGCGCCATTGGCGAGCACGACGAACGGCGCATCGGCAACGGCAAGCGCACGTGCCGCGACATCGTGGCCGGTGCCCGGTTCGCCGAGAATGAGAATCGCCTTGCGCGTGGCCGCGAGGTCCTCGAGAGCGCGCTCGGTCTCGCGAATGGCATTGCTCGTTCCCAGCGACGCGAGCAGCACCCGGCGCGGCTCCCGGGTTGCCGCGCTTTTGAGCGCGCGCGAGATGGTGCCGAGCAAACGCGAAAGCCCGATCGGCTTTTCGAGGAAATCGAACGCGCCGATCTTGGTGGCCTCCACCGCGGTCTCGATGGTGCCGTGACCCGACATCATGATCACCGGCATGGTGAGGAGGCCTGCGGCACCCCATTCGCGCAAAAGCGTCACCCCGTCGGTGTCGGGCATCCATATGTCGAGCAGCACCAGCGAAGGCTGCTCGCGTTGCCGGTAAGTGCGCGCCTGGCTCGCGTTCTCGGCCACAGCGACGCGATAACCCTCGTCCTGCAGGATCTCGGAGAGCAGTTCGCGAATGCCGACTTCGTCGTCGACGATCAGAATTTCAGGGGAATGAGCCATCGAATAGTTGTTAGGCCGCTGCTTGCACGCGTGCGCCGGGCAGCACAAGGGTGACGCGCGCACCTCCGGCTGCAGCATTCTCGATCAGAACGCGTCCGCCGTGCTCGTCGACGATCTTTTTCACGATTGCGAGTCCCAGCCCGGTGCCCTTGGACTTGGTGGTGACGTAGGGTTCGAACACGCGATCGATCACCTCGGTTGCAAACCCGGGACCGGCATCGGCGAAAGAAAGCTTGGCCTCTCCGGCTTCGGCCACAAGCGCGATGGTGAACTGCGGATCCGGAACGTCGGCCTGAGCGTCGACCGCGTTCTGGAGGAGATTGTGGAACACCTGGCGGAGGCGAGTGGGCTCGCCCTGGATCACGACCGGCGCGTCCGGGAGCGAGAGGGAGAAGTGGGGGCGCAAATTGTCGTATAGAGCCAGTACGTCGAGCAAGAGGGCTCCCAGGTCGATCGGCTGCATCTCGCCGGGCCGCCGGCGGCGGGCATAGATCGCGAAATCATCCACCATATGCTTCATGGCGGCGACTTGCGAGACGATGGTCTGCGTGCTCCTGCGCAACGTGTCGGCTTCCGCGCCGCTCAAAACCGGGGTGAGCTTCATCGCCAGGCGCTCGGCCGAGAGCTGGATGGGGGTTAGCGGATTCTTGATCTCGTGCGCGAGCCGCCGCGCGACTTCGGCCCATGCCGCCTCGCGTTGCGCCGAAACCAGCTCGGACACGTCATCGAAAACAACGACGTACCCTGGCACAGGCGCACCGGGCAGTCGCGTTCCACGCAAGAGCAGCGTGCGCGACTGCGCTGCGACGCTGAGCTCCGCCTCGCGCTGCCACTGGGCATTGCGCGCACCACGAAAGCCTTCCGCGACCAGTTCCGCGAACGCCGCAAGCGCCGGAGTTTGCGTTCCCCATTCGGACAACGCCACCCCGTCGAGGTCGTTGAGAGGTTGCTGCAGGATGACTGCAGCGCTCGGATTGGCCGTGCGCAGGCGATACGCGTCGTCGAACGCGAGCACGCCGGCCGACAGATTGCCGAGGATGCTTTGCAGGTACGCTCGCGTGGTCTCGATCGCCTGGCGCGATTCCTCCGCGCGTCGATGTGCTTCGGCGAGCTGCGCAGTCATGGTGTTGAACGATTCGGTGAGCACGCCCAGCTCGTCGCGCGAGGTCACCGGCTGGCGTCGCGAGAAATCGCCTTGCGCGACTGCGCGCGTCCCCTCGGCGAGCAGACCGAGCGGCTCGGCGAAGCGCTCGGAGAGCACAACGGCAAGTCCCAGCGCAGTGGTCAATGCAAGCAGCAAGGTCAGCGTCAGTGTCAGCGCGTAGACACGTTTCAGCGCCTGACGCGAGAACGAGATCTCCTGGTAGTCGCGCGCGCCTGCCTGCACTTTCTCGATATCCTGCGCAAGAGCGCGGGGCACGGGCTCGCTGACTTGCAGGACCTTGAGCGGATCGAGGCGCTCGGTGCTGTTGACCGGAACGACCACGCGCAGTATCAGCACGCCGGTGTCCTGCGCCTGCTCGACCTGCGTCCACGTCTGCTGCAAGCGCGCTCGACGCATCGCTTCGCCGCTTGGCGGATCGGGCGGCCGCATGGATCCGCCGATGCCGGCGACACCGATCACATTACCCGACGAGGTGTAGAGAACGGCCTCGTACACCCCGGCCTGCTCCGCTGCGCGCGAAAGCGCGGCCACCGGCGTATCCGGTGCATCGGCCACGGCGCCGGCGATGGTGTTGGCGCGATTGGCCGTTTCCTTCAGCAGATAGTCCAGCGCGCTGCGGCCGAGATTCACACCACCCTCGAGCGCGCGATCGACACGGACGTCGAACCAGCTCTCGATGCTGCGGCCCAGGAACTGCACCGAAACCGCGTACACCAGCGCACCGGGTAGTACTGCAACAAGCGCGAACAGCAGCATCAGTCGCAGAGCAAGGCGCGACCCGAACACGCCGCGCTTCCATTTGCGCCACAGCTGCCACACCTGCCATCCGACGATCGCCATCAACAGCGCAACGAGCACGCCGTTGATCACCACCAACGCGTCGTAGTGACCCGCGAAAAGATCCGTGTTCGCGCTCGCGGTCGCGAGCAGGAACAACGCGATGACCGAGAGGCACGCGAAGACCAGGAGCAGCCAGCGCAGCGCGCGCGAAGCGAAGACGTTGCTCATGGCGTGAAGGTGAAACGATACCACTCGGACGAAAGCTGCCACTCGCGCGAAGCGAGCGCGTTCAGCTGGAACGGTTTGGGCAGCTGGTTCACGTCGAGACGCAGCCGCACCGCGGCTTCATAGCGCGCGCCTTTGGTCAGCGCATCGACGCGGGCCACCGGTCGACCCGCGACGCGACCTATGAAGCGCAGCACCTCGTCGAGCGATTCGAAGGCCTGTCCGAGCGGGCCGCTCGAGACGCGGTACTGCTGCGTGATCGCATTGTAGGAAATGCGATAGGTGTTGGACCAGTCGAGGACTTTTTCATCGATCCAGTAACGGCGAATGCGTGTGAGCTCGAACTCCTGGAC
>DATKLH010000431.1:0-12053 GCA_035542515.1 Casimicrobiaceae bacterium | reverse complement strand
GGGCGGCGGTAACTCGTCGCGCCGGCACACGAGGCTCGTGCTGCTGCGATGCTCGAGACCACCATAGCCTTCCCCGACCACCGTGATCTGGAAGAGGTAGCGTTGAAACGGCGCGCATCCGCCAGTGGTGCCTTCGAACAGATCGATGTGCCACTGGCACACCCGCGCAAGGTCGGAGGTCAGGCGCGCCAGGTCGCCGCTCTGGCGTCCACTGATCGCGATATCGTGCTGCGCGTCGCCCGCCACGAAGCTTTGCAGTGCGAAGGCACTCATCTCCACGGGATGATCGATCAGCTCCGCATAGTCGCTTGCCGCGTAGCGACCGAACCCGTAGGGCGCGGCGTCGACCGCGGTCAGCGTGGTCGCGACCCGCCAGTCACGACACGCCTCGTCGTCGGGTGCTTCGATGTGCACAACGCAGGGCGCGTCCTCGCGTCCGACCGGGCACAGGAATACGCTGGCGCCGTTGAAATAGCCGCGCGTGGTGTCGAGGTACGCGGTGCGCACCGAAAGATCGAACGCATAGATCTTCGCGACCACGCTCACCGGTCCGTCGCAGGGCGCCGCTAGCCACGAGTCCTTGCTCTGCTTGACGATGCCGATGTCGCTGCCATTGCATTGCGCGCGGACGTCGACGAAGTGGCGCGCGAACTCGCGCACCAGGTAGCTTCCCGGAATCCATACGGGCAGGCGAAAGCGCTGGCCGGCAGGATCGGGGTTCGAAACGGTGCAACGCGTCTCGAAATGATGTGCGCGCGGATCCACGGCGCGAATGGAGTACTGCGTCGGTTGCGTCATGCATGCATTCTAATCGACGCTTCCTACAGCTCTACGCGCACGCCAACGAACACAGCGCGCGGCGTTCCGGTTGCGCGAAACTGCTCGGGCACCGGCGGTTGGTCGGGCCCGACGTCGAACGTGCGGCCGGGGCCGGTGAAAGCGTTCGCGCCCAAAATGCCGAGCGTCGCGTAGCGCCGGTCCAAGGCATTGTTCACGAGCGCGAACCATTGCACGTCGCGTCGCATCTGCCAGTGCAGGTCGACATTCACGACGGCGTAGCCGGGAACCCGGCCCTGTCGATCGGCGTTGTTGTCGTCGCTCAGCGCGTACTGCGACGATGCAACGACGACACTGCTTCCGATCGACCACTGTTGCGACGGCCGCCAATCGACGCGCAGCTTCGCGCTGTCCGACGGAATGCCGGGTATGCGATTACCGGGCCGCACGTCGATCGCTCCGTTCGCATCGGCGCTCGAGTTGTTCGGACTCGCCGCGCGAAAGGCACTGCGGAACGTGGCGTTCAGATGGTTGTAGCGCAGCGTGATGTCGACATCCGGGCGACCCCACCCGGCCATGAGCTCGAACCCGTCGCGGCGCGTGCGCCCGACGTTCTGGAAGAATCCCGCGTTGGTGGCGGTGACGCCGCTCGCTATGAATTGGATGTCGTCGTAGAGATCGGTGCGATACGCCGCAACCGCGTAGCGCCAATTGCGCGCTGCGGTCCCGCGGGCCCCCATCTCCATCGTGCGCGACACGATCGCCTTGAGCGGCGGATCGGCGAGGAACTGGTTGGGCAGCTTGCACGGTGCATCGGGGTCCGCACACGTGAGCTCGATGGGCGTGGGCGCGCGCATGCCTTCGTTGTAGGTGGCATACGCGGTGAAGTCGTTGCCGGGATGAAACGTCGTCCCGATGGCCGGATTGAAACGCGCGAAGCTGTGGGAACCGTCGAGCGCCGGTGCGAGGCCACTGCGGTCGGCGATGTCGATGCGCGCATGGTTGTAGCGGCCGGATATCACCGCCGTCCATTGCGGAGACAGTGCGATCGTGTCGCTGCCGTAGATGCCGAGATAGGCGTTACGCAACCGCACATCGGTGACGCTCGCAAAATCTCCGATGGCGACAGTACCGCGGTCCGCGGTGAGGTTGGCGGGTTGGGTCTGCTGCGCAAACGATGTGCGCCCGAAGTCGCCGCTCGCGCCCAGGCTGATGCGATGCTGCGTCTGCGCCATGCGCACCTCTTCGTTGAACTGCACGGCTGCGCCGAAGGTGCGTTGATCGATCGAGAGTACGTCGTTGGTCGCCTGGCTGTCGCTCTCGAAGTCGGAATCGCCGAACGCTTCGTTGACGTTGCTGCTGAAGTTCGACGTCCGATAACGACGCAAATATGCGCTTGCGACGAGATTCGAGCGATCGTCCAGGCTGCGCGTGACGCGACCGCTCAGGAACGCGAGGCGATTCTCGTTGCGATCGGGATAGGTGTAGGCCTGCTTGGGCGTGTCGAGAAAGGACAGCGGAAGCGTCTGCGTGCCCTCGAGGCGATTATCGGCGAGACTGAGCGTGAGATCGCCGTCGGCGGTGGCACCGTGATAGCGGACTTTGCCGAAGAATTGCGCGATCCGGCTCGGATTGTGTTGCGCCCATCCCGCGTCGGCGGAGAAGTGGCCCGCCGCGTAGGTGTCGATCGCACCGCTTTGCAGGCCGTGCTCGAATTCGATGCTGCGCTGGTGAAACGAGCCGCCCTGCGCTTCGACCGATGCCCCGGGATATCGCGCACCGTCCTTGGTCGTGATCGCCAAGGCGCCGCCGAGCGTGTTGAGTCCGAATGCCGGTACCGAGCCCGGAATGAGCTGCACGCCTGCAATCGCGACGCGCGGCAACAAGTCCCAGTTGACCGTGTCGCCGAAGGCTTCGTTGATGCGCACACCGTCCTGGAAGACCGAGACGCCCTGCGGTGTACCGATGAGCGGAGAGGCCGCGAAGCCGCGAAACAGCACCGCCTGTTGCCACGGGCTTCCCTGACCCGACGTCGCCGCGACGCTGTTCGCCGCCAGCTCGAGGAATTGCGCGAGCGTCAGCGGCCGCTCGCGCGTTATTTGCGCGGCGCCGAACAATTGCACGTTGGCCGGCACGTCGCGCAGGGGCGTCTGCCAGCCGGGCAGGGGCACGGTATCGACCACTTCGACGCGCGGAAGCTCCACCGCCGTCGATTGCGCAATGCTCGTCGTCGTTGCCGATGCGACGCATGCGGCAATGCCGATCGACGCGATGCACCTTCGCGCGCGGCGTCGCGCGAGTCCGATCAACGGATGGCGACGCCCCACGGCAGATGGCCCACCGGGATCTCCGCGATCTTGGTGTTGCTGTCGGTGTCGATCACGGCGACCGCATCGGACCGGCCGCACGCGATGTAGAGCTTGCGTCCGTCGGGTGTGATGGCCATGTTCCAGGGACGCTTGCCCACCGGAATGGTGCTGATGATTGCATTGCTGGCGGTGTCGACGACCTGCACCGCGCCATCGCCACCGGCGCTGACGTAGACACGCTTGCCGTCGGGTCGCACGGTGATGCCGTTGCTGCGCTTGCCGGCCTTGATCCGCGCGATGACTTCCTGGGTCGATGTGTCGAATACATTGACCGTGTCGGCATTTTCCGCCGCGACGTACGCACGCGATCCATCCGGCAGGAAGCCGATGCCGCGCGGACGGTCGCCGACTTTCACCGACTTCACCACTTCGCCCTTCGCAACGTCGATGATGTCGACGCTGTCGGCTTCCTCCGCGCTCGCATACAGCCAGCGTCCATCGGGACTGAACACGGCGTGCTCCGGGTTCTTCCCTCTCATCTTCACACGCTTGACGACCCGAAGCGTCGAGGTGTCGACGATGACGACCTCGTTGTTCTCCTCGACCGCGCCGGACAGCCACTTGCCGTCGGTGGAGAGGTAGATCGCTTCGGGCGATTCGCCCAGGGGCACCGTGGCGATCTGCGCGCGCTTGGCGAGGTCGACGACCACCAGCGCGTTGGCGGTCTGGTCGCTGAGGTAGAGACGCTGCGCGTCGGGTGACACCGCGATGCCACGCGGCTTCTGACCGAACTTCAGCGTATCGGTCACCTTGTCGGTCGAGGTGTCGATGACCGATACGCTGGCCGAGCCTTCGTTGGGAACGTATGCGAGCGGGGCACAGTTCGCGGGGCCGGCCGCGCAACAGGCAGCGATCGCCGCCAGCCATAACAGTCTCATGACGGTACTTTCCTGGCCATGGGGTGATCGCAGTTTACATCGGGCTGGAGCGAGCGCAGCGAATAATGGAGCAGCGCTCGCTGTTCACGCAGCGGGGTGAAAGACGCGCCCGGCCATTGTCCCTCCGACCTCGTCTTTGCGCTCGGCTATGCTATGCGCTCCATGACCTGCCGCAGGCGCAAAGCGATCGTGCTGGCCGTTGCCGCTTCCATTGGCGGTGTCGCGGCGTCGCCGCATGCCATGGCGCAGCAGGCAACTGCCGAGGTCACGCTCAATCCGCTCACCGTGACGGCAACGCGCAACGCTGCGCGCGTGTTCGACGTGCCTGCTTCGGTCGACGTCATCGATGCGAGCGCGTTGCATGAAGGCCAGCCGCAAGTCAACCTTTCCGAAACGCTGGTGCGTGTCCCGGGTGTGTTCGCCGCCAATCGTCAGAACTACGCGCAGGACCTGCAGATCAGCTCGCGCGGCTTCGGCGCGCGCGCACAGTTCGGCGTTCGTGGCGTGCGCCTGTACCAGGATGGCATCCCGGTGACCATGCCGGACGGCCAGGGGCAGACGGGCAGCTTCAGCCTGTTCTCCGCCCAGCGCATCGAAGTGCTGCGCGGACCTTTCTCGACGCTCTATGGCAACGCGTCGGGCGGCGTGATCTCGGTATTTACCGAGGATCCCTCGCCCACGCCGATCGTGTCCGCAAGCGCGGGCGACGGCAGCTACCACACGTGGACGCTCGCAACCAAAGGCAGCGGCACCGCGGGCGGTGTCGGCTATGTGGCGGCCGCAAGCGAGTTCAAGACCAACGGCTATCGCGATCATTCGCAGGCCGAACGACAGTTGACCAATGCGAAGCTGGTATTCGATACCGACGAGCGCACGCGCGTCACGGTGATCGGCAACACGCAATACCAGCCCGAGACGCAGGACCCCCTCGGGTTGTCGCGTGCCCAATGGGAAGCCAATCCGCGCGGCGCGGATCCGTCCGCGCTGACCTTCGATACGCGCAAGACGATCAACCAGACGCAAGGTGGCGTCGCCGTCGACCATGGGTTCGGCAACGACCTGAGCCTGCACGTCGCGACCTACGCGGGACGACGGCTGGTGCGCCAGTATCTCGCACTGAGCGGCGTTGCGCTCACCTCCTCGGGGGGCGTGACCGACCTCGATCGCGACTTCGAAGGCATCGGCGCGCGGCTGACGTGGCGCACCGAACTCGGCTCGCGGCCGTTGACATTGACGGTAGGTGCCGACACCGACCGCCAGCGTGAGTTGCGCAAGGGTTTCGTCAACAACAACGGATCGCTCGGCGACCTGCGGCGCGACGAAGACGACATCGTTCGCAGCACCGATGCGTACGCCGAAGCGCAATGGGCATTCCATCCGGCGTTCTCCGCCACTGCAGGCGTACGCACCAGTCGCGTGCGGTACACCTCGGCGGACCATTTCATCAACACCCAGAACCCTGATGACAGCGGCGCGCAGAGCTTCAGCAACACGAGCCCCGTGCTCGGGCTCGTATGGCACGCTGCCGACACCCTCAACGCGTACGCGAGCTATGGCGAGGGATTCGAGACGCCGACCTTCGCCGAGCTCGCGTATCGCCCCGGCGGCACGGGACTCAACTTCGATTTGAAACCCGCGACCAGTCGAGCCGTCGAAGTCGGCATCAAAGCGCTGATGGGCGAGCGCCAGAGGCTCAACGTCGCGGTCTTTCACGTGGACACCAGCAACGAGATCATCGTGGACGCCGCCACGGGCGGGCGGACGACGTACAAGAATGCCGGTGACACCCGCCGGGACGGCGCGGAAGCCGCCTGGGATGCGCAATTGCCCTTCGATGTTCGCGCGCACCTGGCGCTCACCTATCTGCGCGCGCGCTTCGTCGACGACTTCACCACCGGCTCTCCTCCGCAACCGGTCGCCTCCGGTGCTCGATTGCCCGGTGTGCCCTCGGGCGAAGCCTACGGCGAGCTCGCCTATGCGCCGCATGGCCGCGACGGCTTCCAGGCCGCGATCGAGGCGCAATACACCGACAAGCTCTACGTCAACGAGCGCAACGTCGATGCCGCACCGGCCTACACCATCGCCAACGCGCGCGTCTCGTATACGCAGCGTCTGGGTCGCGCCACCGTCGAAGGCTTCGCGCGCCTCAACAACATGTTCGATCGGCGCTACGTCGGTTCGGTGATCGTCGGCGATACCAACGGCCGCTTCTTCGAGCCCGCACCCGAGCGCAACTGGTTCGTCGGCCTGAACATCGATGTCGCGCTCTGATCGCTATACCACGCCGGCGGTACTGCTGCACTGGCTCATCGCCGCGCTCGTGCTCGCACAGGTCCTTTGGGGCTGGTGGATGCAGGAGATTCCCAAGCAGCCGGTCGGGCCGCGGGTGGACGCGTACAACCTGCACAAATCGGTCGGGCTGGTGATCTTCGCGCTGATGGTGATGCGCCTCGCCTGGCGGCTCACGCACCGACCGCCGGCTTTTCCGGCGATGCCGCACTGGCAGGAGCGGCTCGCTCACGCGACGCACGCGCTGATCTATGTGGCGCTGTTCGTCATGCCGATCGCCGGCTATCTCGGCTCGGTTTTCAGCGGCTATCCGGTGAAGTGGTTCGGCATCACGCTGCCGTCGTGGGCGCCGCGCGTGGATGCGCTCAAGGACGCAATGAGCGTCCTACACCTCGTCACCAGTATCGTGCTGGTCGCCGCACTGGTTTTGCATCTCGCGGGCGCGACAAAGCACATGCTCGCACGCGACGGCCTCGTGGGGCGGATGTCGCTGCGCCGACGCGCGCAGCAGCCGTTCAAGCCGGCGGCGTCACCCCTTCGAGCACCGTAACCGTGTCGTCGTGGTGCGCCTCGCGCGCGATATCGAGGGCGGTCTTGCCGCGGTTGTCGCGCATGTCGGCGCGAGCACCGGCTTTCAACAGCGCGCGCACCGTTTCGGTCTTGCCGTAGCCTGCCGCCCACATCAGTGCGGTGAGGTCGTTGGCATAGACCTCGTTGGGATCCACGCCGGCGTCGAGCAGCAGCTTGACGATATCGGTGTGACCCTCGCCTGCGGCGTAGACCATCGCGTTCTTGCGAATGCGATCGGTCGCCTGGAAATTCGCGCCCTTGGCGAGAAGCTGCCGGGCGATGTCGAGCTGGCCGTTGTAGGCGGCGGCCATCAGTGGCGTCACGCCGTTGACCGCCGGCTGGTTGATGTCGGCGCCGGCGGAGAGCAGCGGCTCGACGAGCTCGGCATGCCCGTTCTTGATGACGATGAGCAGAGGAGTCTCGCCGATGCGATTGCGAAAGTTCACAACGGCGCCTTCCTGTAACGCTCGCTGTAACCCCGGTCCGTCGGCGCTGCGCGCGGCGGCGAGCAAGCGAGTGTTGATCGCCAGCGCGCCATCCTGGCCGCACGCGAAGGGTGCCAAGGACAGCAGGATGGCGAAAGCAGCCAACGGCAACAAGACTTGCGGCCGCGACAGCAAGAGTCGCGACGCTTCGCGAGGCTTGGACATCCAGGGCGCGATCGAGCTCATGTCAGGGCCTGTTTTGCGTTGCACAAACAAGTTCATTTGCAACCGGTGCGCGACGAGACTATAAAACACTCTGTCGTAAACCTCCGCATCTCCGGCCGTCTTTTCGAGGTCTTCCCGCTTCAATCTCACCTGAGGGAGAGAGCGTATGCACACAGGCAGATGCATCGCCGTCGTGCTCGGTGCCGCGGCGGCTTTGGCCGCCAGCGGTCCGGGCGTTGGTCAGGGCCAGGAAGTGACGGGCAATGCGACCACGGTCGCCAAGGCGATAACGAATTTCGCGCCGGTGAGCGGCCAGATGCTCGAGGGCGCGGGCGCGAATGCCAACAACTGGATCCATTCCAACGGCAGCTACGCGCAGACGCGCTACTACCCCGGCAACCAGATCAACACCGGCAACGTCGGCAAGCTCAAGCCCGCCTTCGTGTTCCAGACCGCGGTGATGGAGTCGATGGAGACTGCGCCGATCGTCGTCAACGGCGTGATGTTCCTCACGACCTCGTACAACCACGTGTACGCGATCGACGCGGTGACCGGCGAGGAGTACTGGCACTACAAGCATCCGATGGGCCCGATCACGACGTTCTGCTGCGGACCCAACAATCGCGGCGTCGCGATCTCGGGCGACAAGCTGTACATGGGAACGCTCGATGCGAAATTGGTCGCGCTCGACGCGAAGACCGGCAAGGTCCTGTGGCAGCAGCAGATCGCCGATCCCGACAAGGGCTACTCGGAAACGATGGCGCCCGCGGTGGTCGATGGCAAGGTCCTGATCGGCACCAATGGCGGCGAGTACGGCATCCGCGGCTTCCTGAAAGCCTACGATGCGAACGACGGCAAGCTGCTGTGGACCTTCTACACCATCCCGGAGAAGGGACATGAAGGCGTGTGGGCGACCAGGGACGCCACCGGCCGTGACATGCATCGCAACATCGAAGCCGAAAAAGCGGCCTTCGCCAAGGACAGCTCGTTCTACCAGATGCTGGGCGGCGGCGTGTGGATGACGCCCGCGGTCGATACCAAGACGAAGACGGTGTTCTTCGTGGTCGGCAATCCGTCGCCCGACCTGTACGGCGCGATCCGTCCCGGCGACAACCTCTACACCGACTCGCTGGTCGCTATCGACCTCGACAAGGGCACCTACAAGTGGCATTCGCAATACATCGCCCACGACGTGTGGGACCTCGACGCGGTGAGCCCGCCGATCCTCACGCAAGCGAAGGACGCGAGCGGCAAGATGGTCGACGTCGTGATCCACGGCGGCAAGACGGGCCACGTGTATGTGCACGAGCGCTCGACGGGCAAGTTGATCCGCTTCTCCGAGGCGATGATCCCGCAGGAGAACATGTGGACGCTGCCGACCAAGGAAGGCGCGCGGATGCTGCCCGGCGCGAACGGCGGGGTGGAATGGTCGCCGATGGCGATCAATCCCAAGCTGCGGCTCGCCTACGCGGCCAACCTGCATCAGCCGATGACCTACCAGGTCGAGGATGCGCCTTATCCGGGCGGCAGCAAGCTGTGGCTCGGCGGCGCCTTCAAGACCATCCCCAGCGAGGAGCAGTGGGGACAGCTCGCGGCGGTGAACATCGATACCGGCAAGCTCGCCTGGAAGGCGAAGACGCCGCAGCCGTTGATCGGTGGCGTGCTCGCCACGGCGGGCGACGTGGTGTTCAACGGCGAAGGCAACGGCTGGTTCAAGGCGTTCGACGCTCGCAGCGGCAAGGAGTTGTGGAAGTATCAATGCGGCGCGGGCGTGAATTCGCCGGCGGTGAGCTACATGGTGAACGGCAAGCAATACGTTGCCGTCGCCGCGGGTGGCAACACGCAGATCGACTTCAAGCGCGGCAATAGCATTTTCGTGTTCGCGTTGCCGTGAACTAGACGCGCGAAAGTTTCGCGATCCGGCTCCCGAGGTGCCTTGCCTCGCGTTCCGTCGGATCGCACGATACTTTCGCGCGGATTCAATTTCCGCGCGCGCCTTGGGAGCGGCCCGGCGGCGCGCGCGCGGCAACGCCCCACAACGCCCACACCCCGGGGAACCGGCGTGGGCGCCTTCGTGTCAACGCGGCATGAGCCCACCAACGACAACAATGCGAATCGCGTTCCTGCCTGCCGCGCTGTGTATCGCTGTCATGGGTGCAGCCGCTTTCGCACAGCAGCCCGCATCCGCGCCCAGCCCTGTACCGGCAAAGGCGGCGTTGTGCACCGCCTGCCACGGCGAGAACGGCAACAGCACGATTGCGCTCAACCCGTCCCTCGCCGGCCAGACCGCACGCTACATCTATCTGCAGCTCAAGGACTTCAACGAGGGTCGGCGGCACGACCCGCAGATGGAACCCATCGCCAAGCAGCTCAACCGCGACGAGATGCTGGCGCTTGCCGATTATTATTCCAAGCAGCAGCTCAAGCCGCTGCCGTTCAAGGCCGATGCGGCGAAGGTCGCTGCCGGCAAGAAAAAGTCCGACGAGGTGCTGTGCCCGATGTGCCACCTGGGCGCGTTCAAGGGGCAGAACGAGATTCCGCGCGTGGCGGGGCAACACTACGACTACGTCAAGAAGCAGCTCGCGGACTTCAAGGCGAGGCGCCGCACCAACGACGCAGGCAACATGACGAGCGTCGCGAGCACGCTGTCCGACGAGGACATCGACAACCTCGCCCAGTACGCGGCGAGTCTCTACTGAGCAGCGCTTCCGGCGCGTCTGCCCTCCTGTATCGATTCGAGGCCGGGACGGCCGGTCGGACATCGTCCGACACGCGGATCGGAACGCGCTGATTTCGGGACCGTGCGCGTCCTTGCATACTTGAAAACACCGGTCGGCCTGCGAGCGTATGCGCGACGAAGCCCATGATGGACGCGCCCGATCGCAACGACCGAATGCGGCGAAGCAGTCCGCGTTAATCGGAAAGGAGTGATCGACATGAAATCTCGTATTGCCATCGCTTGTTTCCTGGCGGGCGCGCTGACCGCGCCGGTTGCGGCGTATGCGACCGGCACGGCGAAGAACACCCAGGCCGCCGACCAGACCATGAGCACCACGCAGGACACCAAGTCCGCCAACGCCAAGGAAGCGGTCTCGGATGCCGCCATCACGACCAAGATCAAGTCGAAGATGGCGACCACCAAGGGCGTCAGCGCGACCCACATCAAGGTGGATACCGACAACGGTGTGGTGCACCTGTCCGGCGTGGCGCGCGACCAGAGCGAGAAGGATCAGGCGGCCCAGATCGCGCGCGACACCAAGGGTGTGATGTCGGTGGATGACCAGATCACCATCGGCAGCGCGACCAATCGCTGAAGGTAACCGACGTAGTAACACGGAAGGCGGCTTCGGCCGCCTTTCTTATGGCGCGCAAAAGTTTCGCGATCCGATCATCGCCACGGGCTACGGCGAGGGGCGGAGCGGATCGCACGATACTTTTGCGCGGCAACGTCCAGAGTCGGCGCCGCCGTCTTCGGGCGGCCGTGCGACGGCGGCGCGGCAAAGTCACGAGCGCGCGAGGGTCGCAAACGACATCGCGCGCAGGGATGCTCCACTTCCGCCAACAGCATCGAACGGCCTTGATCGAGGCGGCGTTACCGCGACCGCGGAACAGCCGCGATGGCGCGCAGGCCGCGCCAACACGCGTGCGCCCGGATGCGGCAGGGAGGTCACTCGCGCCAAATGTCGGACGGTAGAGCAGTGCGCCGACGATTTCGGTTAGCGTAGCGCTCGCGCGGCATCCCCGAAGCCGCAAGCGAACCGCCTCCTTGCCCACCGACGTTCCCCGCACTCCACGCAGCAGCAAGGACAAGACCGCCAGGGCGGAGCAGCGTCGCGAGGCGGCGCGCGCACATCTCAAGCGCGTCATGTGGGCGGCGATCACGCTGCTCGTGCTCGGTCTCATCGTAGCCTCGGCGCTGCCGCGCAAGCCGCTCGAGCCGGCGCTGGCGCCGCCGCCCACGTGGTTCAACGACAACGCGCAGCTCACCTCGCGCACGTTCGCGGCGAACATGAACCTGCGCCTACCGATCGAGCGTCACGCGCAGATCGTCGTGGTGATCGAGGCTCACGCGCCCGACGACCTCGAGGACTTCACGTCGCGATCCGCGCAGGACTGGCACGTGGGCACGCGCGGCGCCGACAACGGCATCGTGCTGTTCATCTTTCCATCGGCGCGAACGGTGCGTCTGGAGATCGGTTACGGACTCGAAGGCGCCCTCACCGACGTGGACGCGAAGCGCCTCCTCGAAGCGGAGCTGATTCCCGCCTTCGCGCAAGGCCGCTACGAAGACGGCATCTACGATTTCCTTTCGGCGCTGTTCAAATGGTTCGAGGACGACACGCACCAGGCGAAGCTGCACGCGCTGGACATCGGCTTCGTCGACTCGCTGGTGGCGACGCTGCGACAGGTGCCGCGCTACGCGCGCATCGCATGGGCGTTGTTCGCAACCGGCGATCTCGGGACACGCGCCGGCCTGGTCGTCATGGGCGCGGTGATCACCGTGATTCTCGGTGAGCTGG
>DATKLH010000430.1:0-8577 GCA_035542515.1 Casimicrobiaceae bacterium | reverse complement strand
TCGACACGGTGTTGCCGTCGACTGCGACGTGAATGTCGTCACGTGTCAACCCGGGCAT
The DNA here is from genome assembly GCA_035542515.1 of Casimicrobiaceae bacterium. GTDB lineage: Bacteria > Pseudomonadota > Gammaproteobacteria > Burkholderiales > Casimicrobiaceae > VBCG01. The sequence goes on along the minus strand of DATKLH010000430.1, from coordinate 8,519 downwards.
TCCCGCCTTGACGACATACGCATCGTCCTTTTCCTTCACTTCGATCGGGATATCGGCCTCCATCGCGGGGACCGAAAGCGTCGAACGCGGACGTGGGAACGTGAACAGGTCGTTCATGTCCCAGAACGGGTCGAAGCGGACAAGATCGCTGAAGGGAACGTAGGGTTTGAGGTTGGTCAGCATGTCTGGCTCCTTTGCAGCAGCGCGGAGCTCGAAGTCGTGACCACAGCAAGTTGGCGGCCTTGAACTCCGCCCACGCGATCGCGCACGGTCTTGTGAACCGCGGATCGCTCCATCTACAACAGTAACTGTAGTCCGGCATCGACCGCAGCGCATTGACGCGCGTCAATCAATGCGCACTCGGTCGTTACGCATGGCAGCACGGACACAAACCACTCCGCACAGCGATGTAGATGCCTGTCAGCACCTGCCACTGGAATAGACTCGCGAGATGGATGCGCTTACGGCCTTCGGTCTTTTCGCGGTGACCGCGATGATGGTCTGCTACGCGTTCGAGCAGCGCAGCCGGTGGTTCATCCTGGGCTCGCTGGCGCCTGCGCACTCGGCTCGATCTACGGCTTCCTGCAGGGCGCATGGCCGTTCGGCGTGGTCGAGGCGGTATGGACGCTCGTCGCTTTGCGGCGTTTCGGCCGATCCGCCGCACTGCCGCCGGAGCGCGAGCACTCGACTTGACGTGAGCGGCCCCGTCTTCGCGGCGACGACGGGGTTGTCGCCGAATGCACTGCCGGAACCGCTCGAGCTACGCCATTGCTGCCGGCCTGCGATCGAGCAGGCGATACAACCACGTCAGCCCCGCCACAGTGCTGTTGGCAGGCCGGTATTCGCATCCGATCCACCCGGCGTAGCGCAACTCGTCGAGCAGGCGAAAGAGGTACGCGTAGTTGATCTCGCCGTTGTCGGGCTCGTGTCGTCCGGGCACACCCGCGATCTGGACGTGGCCGATGTGCGGAAGCCAGCGCTTGATCTTCTCCGACAGATCGCCCTCGACGATCTGCGCGTGGTAGAGGTCCATCTGCACCTTGAGATTCTTCGCGCCCACCTGCTCGCGGCAACGATGTGCATCCGACTGCGTGGTGAGCAGGTAGCCCGGCATGTCGTGCGGATTGATCGGCTCGATCAGCACCGTCACGCCTTCACGCCCGGCTTCCTCGCACGCGAAGCGAAGGTTGCGGATGTAGGTGCGCACCCGCCGCATCTTCTCGTCGCGATCGGCGCCCGCGGGCAGCAGTCCCGCCATCACGTGCACGCGCGGACACGACAGCGCCTTCGCATAGCGCAAGGCCGTGACGATGCCGGCCTGGAACTCGTGCTCGCGATCGGGCAACGACGCCAGTCCGCGGTCGCCGAGCGCCCAATCGCCGGGCGGGGCATTGAACATCACGACCTCGAGCTTGCTCTCGCGCACGTGGTCGACGACGTCCTGCAGCTGGTAGTCGTACGCGAAGCCGAACTCGGCTGCGCGAAACCCCGCGTGCGCCGCTTCCGCGAAACGATCGAGGAACGGTACTTCGGTGAACAGGTAGCTCAGGTTGGCGGCGAAGCGAGGCATGATCCAATCGGCACAGCGTGCGCGTCGCCGCGTGGTTCGCAGTTGCCTGCGCCGGCGCGTTCGTCGCGCAACGGCGTTTGGCTACAATGCAGCGCGCGACGATTGTGCAACAGCGGCCGACTGCGCGCAACGCGCAGCGCCCAGTCGACGCGAGCGTGATCGACAATGCGCATGCGGGCGGCACGTGTCCGATCATGCATCGCGCAACCACCTTCGCCCATGTCCACGCCTGAAGAGCAGCGATCCCTCGACATGCCCCCCACGCCGCGCGCAGCACGCTCGGCGCGCGATGTGTATGCGACAGTCGTCGCGGGCGAGGCGATCGAGCTTCATGCCGAACGCGCGTTGTACTGGCCGCGCGAGGCCACCCTGTTCATCGCCGATGTGCACCTGGGCAAGGCCGCTTCGCTGCGCGCCGATGGCGTTCCGCTGCCACGCGGGGCCACGGGCAACGATCTCGCGCGCCTGGCGCGACTGATCGAGATCACGGGTGCGCGTTCGGTGGTGGTCCTCGGCGACTTCCTGCACGCGCGCTCCGGCCGCGTCGCCGCACTCGACCATGCGTTTCGCGCCTGGCGCGATCAGCACGCGAGCGTGTGCATCGCGCTGGTTCGCGGGAATCACGATGCCAGGGCCGGCGATCCGCCACCCGAATGGGGCGTGCGATGCGTCGACGATCCGCACGCACTGCCGCCCTTCCTCGCCTGCCATGCTCCGGTGACACCGCCGACCGGATATGCGCTGTGCGGCCACATCCATCCGGGCGTCGTGCTCGGCAGTGATGTCGACACGCCGGTGCGGCTGCCCTGCTTCGTGCTCGGCGCCCGACGCGCCATCCTTCCGGCGTTTGGCCGGCTGACCGGTCTCGCCGCGGTCGATCCGACACCCGGCGATCGCGTCGTCGCCATCGCAGGAAGGCAGTTGTTCGCGTTGCCCGCGCTGTGATCGCACGCGTCAGCGCAGCGCTGCGCTTTAGTTGACGAAGCGACGAAGCACCTCGGCATTGACCGGCTTCACCAGATGCGCGTCGAAACCGGCCGCAGTGGAGCGCATGCGATCGGTGTCGCGACCGTAACCGGTGCATGCGACAAGCTGCAACGGCGTCGTTCCCTTGTGCACTTCGCGCAGACGCTGGCCCAGTTCGTAACCGTCCATGACCGGCAGCCCGATGTCGAGCAGCGCGACTTCGGGAACGAAGCTTTCTGCCAGGCGCAACGCGCTGGGACCATCTTTTGCGATCGCAACCGTGCAGCCGAATCCCTCGAGGAGCAGCTTCATCATCGCGGCGGTATCGCCGTTGTCGTCGACGACGAGCACGCGCTTACCCGTGCGATCGAGCGCGCGGCCGGGCTGCTGCGCGGCAGGAACGCGCAGCGCCTGGATCTCGCGCGCCGGCAGCGCGACGGTGAACTCGCTGCCGCGGCCGGGGCCGTCGCTGGTCACGCCGATCGTTCCACCGTGCAGACGCGCGAGATTGCGCGCAATCGCAAGCCCCAGGCCCAGGCCTCCGGCCGCGCGGTCCGCACCCTGTCGCTCCTGCACGAACAAACCGAAGATCGCCTCCAGCATGTCGGGCCGGATCCCGATGCCTTCGTCCTGCACCGCGATCTTGATCCACGCGTTCTCGCGAAATGCCCGCAGTCGGATGCGCGAGCCTTCGTCGCTGTACTTCGCAGCGTTGGTCAGCAGGTTGCACACGACTTGCGCGATGCGTCCGCCATCGGCGATCACGCCCAGGCCTTCGCGCGGCACGTCCACGTCGAGCGCATGGCGTCGCTGCTCCAGCAGCGGGCTTGCCATCTCGATCGCGCGCTGGATCGGCTCGGCGATCTCCATCGGTTGCCTGACCAGGTCGATCGCACCGCGCGCGATGCGCGATACGTCGAGCAGATCGTCGACCAGCCGATTGAGGTGCGCGACCTGCCGCTCGATGATGTCGCGCTCGCGCGAGGGCTCGCCGCGCAGGCGCATGAGCTCCAGCGCCGTGACGATCGGCGACAGCGGATTGCGCAACTCGTGGCCGAGCATCGCCAGGAACTCGTCCTTCGCGCGATTGGCTTCGTGCAGCTCGTTCGCCTGTTGCTCGAGCAGCACGCGCGCATGGACCCGCTCGGAAATGTCGCGGAAGTAGCACACCACGCCATAGCCCCCGTCGGGCAGCGTGATGCGATCGATGCGCCACTCGTAGTACTCGATCACGCCGCGATCGGCGCGCAGCTCCCCGCGCTCGGCGGCGTAGTGGGACTCGCCCGTGTCGAGGATGTGCCGGAACGTCTGCACGAGCTCGTCGGCGTAGCTGCGCTCCCATAGCACGCGCACGACCTCGCCGAAGTCGCGTCCGATCACACCGCCGGCGACGTCGCGGAACATCGGCATCGCAATCGGATTCACCTCGCGCATGCGCAACTGCGCATCGACCACGAAGATGCCGAGCGGTGCGCGGTTGAACAGCGTCTCGAACTGCGCGGTGCGGGCACGCAGCGCGTGGTCGGCGTCGCGACGCGTGCGGGCCATCTTGAGATGCGCATCGACACGGGCGACCAGTTCGCGCGCGCTGAACGGCTTGACGAGGTAGTCGTCGGCGCCGGCCTGCATGCCTTCCACGCGCGCGTCCTCTCCGGCTCGCGCCGAAAGCAGGATGACCGGCAGATCGGCGGTGTCCGGATCGCTGCGCAGGGCAGCCAAGAGCTGCAGCCCGTCGAGACGCGGCATCATGATGTCGCTCAGCACGAGGTCGGGCCTGCGCGCGCGGATCGCTTCGAGCGCTTCGATGCCGTCGCCGGCAAGCTGCACGCAGAAACGATCGGCGAGCAGGCGCCCCACGTAGCCGCGCATGTCGGCGTTGTCGTCGACGAGGAGCACCGTCGCGCGTTCGGACTCCGCGGCCGGCGCGATCGCGCTCGATATCGCCGGATCGATCAACGATGAATCGATCTCCTCCAAGTCTTCCGACACACTCGCGCCGGGAAGCCAGCGCAGCGCTTCCTGCAGGTACGCCGAGGACTCGATGCGCGTCGACGCCATGCGATCGGACACCTGCCGCTGATCCAGGTGCGAGCTTCCGAACGGAATGCGCACGGTGAAGATGCTGCCTTCGCCCACGGTGCTCGACACCGCGGCCGTTCCGCCATGCAGTTGCGCGAGCTCGCGCACCAGCGCCAGGCCGATGCCGGTGCCTTCGTGGGTACGTCCTGCGCTTCCGTGCACGCGATGGAAGCGCTCGAACATGTGCGGCAGCTCCTCGGCGCGGATACCCACCCCGGTATCGCGCACCGACAGCTCGGCGCAGCCGTCCACGGCCTGCACGCGGACATCGATCTCACCTCGCAATGTGAACTTGAAGGCGTTGCTCAACAGGTTGAGAACGATCTTTTCCCACATCTCGCGGTCGACGAACGTCGGCTCCGACAACGGTGGGCAGGAGACGATGAGGCGCATGCCGGCGCGCTCGATCGCGGCACGGAACACTGCTGCGAGCTCGGCGGTGAAACCCGCGAGATCCACCGGCTCGTAGCGCGCCGCCATGCGCCCGGCCTCGATGCGCGAGAAATCGAGCAGCGTATTGACCAGCTTGAGCAGCCGCAGGCTGTTGCGTTGTGCCACTGTCAACGCTTGGGCCACTCGCGGCGGAACCGGGCCGTGACGCTGCGCGAGGGTATCCTCGAGCGGGCCCTGCAGGAGCGTGAGCGGCGTGCGGAACTCGTGGCTGATGTTGGTGAAGAACGCCGTCTTGGCGCGATCGATCTCGGCGAGCGCCTCGGCGCGATGCCTCTCCTCTTCGTAGGCGCGCGCATTGGCGATCGCGGTCGCGAGCTGCGTCCGGACCAGCTCGAAGAAGGCGACATACGATTCGTCGAGCGCGAGCCGCGCGCTCACGCCGGCGAGCAGCAATCCGGCAGGCGTGTTGGGCTTGTTCGACGGAATGGCGATGACCACGCCGGTGTGCGGCGGATCGGGCCATGGTCCTTGCGGGATCGACGCGAAGCGCTCGCGCAGATGCTCGACCGGCTCGACGCGTCCACTGCGCAGCGCTTCGGCAATCGGCCACCTGCCCTCGCTCGCGAGCGAAACGACGAGCGGGCTTATTTCCAATCCGCTGTCGACCCCAGCGGCGCCCGCTAGACGCGCCTGGTCGTCACGCGGATCGATCAGGTACAACAGGGCGAAAGGGATGTCCTTGCCGTGCCGCGCAAGCGTGAGCGCCGCGATCCCACAGGCCTCCTCGGCCGTCTTTGCTTCGCCGGCACGCGCTCCGAGATCGCGCAGCACCGATACACGCCGCTCGCCGACGACCTTCTCGGTGATCTCGTGCACCGTCGCGAGCACGCCGCCGATGCCGCCTGGCGCACTGTCGTCGGGCACCGGGCTGTACGCGATGGTGAAGTGCGTCTCTTCGAGAAACCCGTGACGATCGATGACGAGCTGGATGTCGTCGTCCCAGGTCGCCGGGCCGCCGAGGAAAGGACGATCGATCAGCGGGCCGATGACATGCCAGATCTCGGCCCAGCATTCGCGCGCCGGCTGCCCGAGCGCACGGTCCGGGTGCTTGACGCCCGGGATCGGGATGTACGCATCGTTATAGAACTGGATGTAGTCGCGCCCCCACCACAGGATGTGCGGGAAGCGGCTCGCGAGCACGATGCGCAAGGTCGTATGCAGCGCCGGCGACCATGTGTCGGGCGTGCCGAGCGGGGTTGCGGACCAATCGAAGGCAGCGATGCGACGCGCCATCTCGCCCGCTGCCGGGGGCATCGGGCGTGGATCCTGCGCGCGCGATTCCGCCGGTTCCGCCGGGATTCCATCCATGCTCGAGCCTCCACGGCTGCGGTGGGTGCGCCGGCGGGACGGCGCTATCGGCGGCGCGAGGCGCGGGCCCCGGATCGCCAGACCGATGTTCGAAGCGAGTATAGAACAAGCCGACAAGTCGATCGGGACGGCAACAGTAGTGCTCGGCCGATGCGCGTGCGGCCGGCACCGGCGCCTCGCACGCTCGCGCCATCCGTGGAATCTCGGGAACTCGAAGCCCGCAGCCGTCACCCTCCGCAGCTCGCGCAAGGGGCGCGGCGAACCCTTGCGGCCGATCCGCTGTCGCAAATCCGCCCCCACCGTTCGTCGGCTCGTGGCGGATCGCCGGCGACGGTGAACAAGGCGGTGGATAAGCAAGGGAAAACGCTTGGACAGACGCCGGATGGGCGGACAAACCATTGTTTTACGGCGCGTTTCGCGCAGGGCCGGCGGTGGATCAAAAAATCCTTGCACTTGACGGGTCGAGCCACTATTCTTTGTGTTGAGTCGGCACTGGAACACAAGATATAGTAGATTTTGATTCGAAAGGGTTTCGGGCCGGTCCAGGGAGGAGCCGCATGACACCACGCCCGGCGTGGCGCGGGCTATTGCCGCGGCACCAGTAGACCACAAGCACCCGATCTGGCTGTCGAAAACGCCGCCCCCGCAGGCGTTCCGGCGCCAATCGCAAACAAACACAAGCTCCATCAGGAGAAGGACCCATGCAGATCTCCACCGCTTCCCCCTCGTCCACCGCCACACCACCGCGGGAGCTCATCGTGGGCGAGCCAGGAAGTCCGGTCGGAAGCGCAGATCCGCGCTTCGCGCAGTACAAGGTGATCCGCCGCAACGGATCGGTCGTGGGCTTCGAGCCCGGCAAGATCACCATCGCCATGACCAAGGCGTTTCTGGCGGTGAACGGCGGGCAAGGCGCGGCGTCGGCGCGCGTGCGCGACGAAGTCACCCAGCTCACCGACGTCGTGGTGAGCGCGCTGATGAAGCGCAAGCCCGAAGGCGGCGCGATCCACATCGAGGAGATCCAGGACCAGGTCGAGCTCGCGCTCATGCGCGGCGGCGAGCACGAGGTGGCGCGCGCCTACGTTCTGTATCGCGAGAAGCGCGCGCAGGAACGCGCGCAGCAAAGACAGCACAAGGAAGCCAAGGCCGGCGACAGGATCCTCACCGTCACCGACAACGGCGTGCGCCGCTCGCTCGACCTCGAGCGACTCTCGACGCTGGTGCGTACGTCCTGCGACGGCCTGAAGGACGCCGACCCCGATCGCATCCTGAAGGCGACGCTCAAGGACCTCTACGACGGCGTGCCGATGGAGGAAGTGCGCAAGGGCGTGGTGCTCGCCGCGCGCACGCTGATCGAGAAGGATCCCGCGTACTCCTATGTCACCGCGCGATTGCTCCTCGACGCGCTGCGCTTCGAAGCGCTCGGCGAGGAAGCCACCCACGCGGACATGAGCGGCAAGTACGCCGAGTACTTCCCGCAATTCGTCAAGCACGGCATCAGGATCGGGCTGCTCAACGAGGCGCTCGCGCAGTTCGATCTGAAGAAGCTCGGCGCCGCGCTCAAGCCCGAGCGCGACCTGCAGTTCGGCTATCTCGGCCTGCAGACGCTCTACGACCGCTATTTCCTGATCGACCAGTACGCTCAGTTCGCGGGATCGGGCCGCCGCTTCGAGCTGCCGCAGTGCTTCTTCATGCGCGTCGCAATGGGTCTTGCGCTGAACGAGGTCAATCGCGAGGCGCGCGCCATCGAGTTCTACAACGTGCTCTCGACCTTCGATTTCATGTCGAGCACGCCGACGCTGTTCAATTCCGGTACGCATCGCTCGCAACTGTCGTCCTGCTATCTCACAACCGTCTCCGACGACCTCGACGGCATCTACGAGGCGATCAAGGAAAACGCGCTGCTGTCCAAGTTTGCCGGTGGTCTCGGCAACGACTGGACCCCGGTGCGGGCGCTGGGCTCCTACATCAAGGGCACCAACGGCAAGTCGCAGGGCGTGGTTCCCTTCCTGAAAGTGGTGAACGACACCGCCGTTGCCGTCAACCAGGGTGGCAAGCGCAAGGGCGCCGTCTGCGCCTACCTGGAATCCTGGCACCTGGACATCGAGGAATTCCTCGAACTGCGCAAGAACACCGGCGACGACCG
>DATKLH010000429.1:0-5506 GCA_035542515.1 Casimicrobiaceae bacterium | reverse complement strand
GAGCCCGCTGCGACGACCAGATTCCGGCCATGCAACGTCCCGCGCAGTGTGTCGACAGCGAATGTTCCACCGCTTTCCTGCACACGCTTCACCGGAGCGTGAAGCAGGAATCGAGCACCATTGCGGCGCGCACCGTCCGCGAGCGCGACGACGGCGCCCAGCGCGTTCGCCATGCCTTCCTGGGGACAGTAGCTCGCCGCGATGACCGATTCGCTCAGGTACGGCGCGAGGGCGCGCAGCTCGGCGCCGTCGATGAGATGCACGTCGAGACCCTGCGATTGTTCCAGCGCAACCTTGTCGCGCAAGCGCGCAAGCTGCTCCGCCGTCTGCGCGACCATCAATCCGCCTGGACAGCGCAGCTCGAGGTTCCCCGGCAACTCGCCGGCGAGCTGTCGCCACAGTTCCAACGCATCGAGGAACAACGGAAGGTTGCGTACGAATGCCTCGACCCACTCCCGGCTCTTGTCGGCGTGGCTGAACGGCGACAATTGCAGGTGCAGGTTGCCGGCGTTGGCACCCGATGCGCCGGCGCCGATGTCGTCCGCGTCGACGACGAGCACGTCGCGTCCGAAGCTCGACAGGAAGTACGCGAGCGCACACCCGTAGACACCGGCCCCTATGATCAGGACATCGGCGGAGTCGGACCTGGGCTCAGCCACGATGACGCAGCGCTACAGGAGCTCGCCGATCGCGACCGGCTTGATCGGAGCGCGCGGAGCAAGCGCGAAAGTATCGTCCCGCTCCCCCGCGCGATCAGCCGGCAGCAACGCGCGTACGATCGATTCGCAGTAGCGGCCCTGGCACCGGCCCATGCCCGCGCGCGTCCTGCGCTTGACCGCGCCAAGCGACGCGGCCCCGTCGCGTATCGCCGACCCGATCGTGTCGAGCGAGACCGATTCGCATCGACACACGATCGTGTCGGCTTGCGCGAGTTGGGTCGTGAGGCGCGGCGCAGCGAACAGGCGCCATAGCACCCGCTGGAACGCGAGGTGACGGCGCAATTGGCGCTTCGCTCGCTGCAACTGGCGCGCGACCGAGTCGGGCAGTGCGTGGCCGAGTGAACGCGCGACCGCGCATCCCGCGATGAAGCCACGACAACGCGCGACCTGCGCGCCGCGCATCGCCGCGGCGTCGCCGACGATGTAGACGTTCGGCACCGTGGACAGTCCGTCGTCGTCGACCAGCGCGGTCATCGCGTCGCTGGCCTGGTCGACCGAATGACGACATCCGAGCGCACGCGCGATCTCGTTCGACGGCAGGAAGCCGTAGCCCAGGCATACGCAATCGGCAGCGATGCGCGATTGCGTCCCGGCGAGCGGAGCCCCGTCGGCACCGATACGCGCGATGGTGCACGACTCGACCCGATCGCGACCTTCGACGGCGACGACGGCGCTCGCGTAATGAATCCGCACGCGCGCGGCCTTGAGTCGTGCGACGTAACCTAAACCCGAGGCGATGAGGCGCGGAGATAGCATCGCGGCCCGCGCGAAGCCTGCAACACCTGCCATCCCCGGCTGCGCGGCAGCTTCGACGAGCGCGACCACCTCGACGCCCGCCGCCGTGAGATCGGCCGCCAACTGGAAATCGAGCGGACCGTTGCCGGCGATCACGACACGGCGGCCCGGACTCACGCGATAGGCGCGCAGGAGCGTCTGCGCCGCTCCTGTGGTCATGCAGCCCGGGAGCGTCCATCCCGGAATGGGCACGCCGCGCTCGTAAACGCCGGTGGCAAGCACCATTCGGTCGGGAGCGACAAGATGCTGGGCACCGCGCGCGGCGACCGCGATCTCGTCGACTCCGAACGCACCCCAGACGGTCGCGTCGCGCCAGATCGCCGCGCCGAGCGCTTCGGTGCGCTCGATGAGATCGCGTCCCGCACGAAATTGCGCGTCGAGCGCTCTCGCGTTCACGACTGCATGGCTCTTGCTCACCTGCTTGTAGTACTGCCCGCCTGCATCGCTGCGTTCGTCGAGGACGATCGTGTCGACCCCGCACGCCGCCGCCGCGCACGCTGCCGAAAGACCGGCGGGGCCCGCTCCGACGACCAGTAGCGGGATCCGCTGTCGATGCACATCTGCACGCGTTGCGTCTCGGGCTTGCACGGTCGCATGCACGGCGTATTGCTGCGACGCGACCTTCATGCCATCGAGCACCGGCGTCATGCACGCGCGCACGCTGGGCCTGCCATCGACATCGACCAGGCATTCCTGGCACACACCCATGCCGCAAAACCCTCCGCGCGGCGTGCCGTCGCGTCGCTGTCCGCTCGCTACGCGATGCGAAGCAGCCAGTGCGGCAGCGATGCTCTCGCCGCGATACGCCGGCAGGATGTCGCCGTCGAAGCTGAACGCGATCGGATCGAGCGGACGCAGCGCGGTGTCGTCGATGCGAAGATCGTCGCCGGCGAATCGCCGACCGGAAAATCCGCCTCGGCCCGAAGACGTCCATCCGGCGTCGATGGTCATGACGCGATCGGGCCGAAATGCGCCGCGGCATTGGTTTCGCCGACGATTGCGCCATCGGCCATCAGCACGATGCGCGGCGCGAGGCCGCGCACCAGTTGCTCGTCGTGCGTCGCGACGACGACGGTACGGCCGGCATCGGCAACCTCGCCGATCAAGGCGGCGACATCACCTCGCAACTCCGGATCGAGCGCAGCGGTCGGTTCGTCGAAGAGGACCATGCTCGGGTCCATGCACAACGCACGCGCGATCTCGGCGCGTTGCTGCTGGCCGCCCGACAGCTGCACCGGATAGTGCTGCGCCAGCTCGGTCATGCGCAGCGTGCCGAGATGCCGCATTGCAATCGCCTCCGCGTCGCGCCTCGACATGCGGCGCACATCGCGCGGTCCCAGCGTCAGGTTGTCGATCACGCGCATGTGCAGGAACAGCGTGGATTTCTGGAACACCATGGCGACACCGCGGGTGGGCCGCGGCTCGCTGAGCGGACCGACCGGCTTGCGCGATCCCGAGATCTCGACAAACCCCGATTCCACCGGCTCCAGCCCGGCAAGGCAACGCAGCAGCGTGGTCTTCCCCGAGCCCGACGGACCCCAGAGCACGATCCGCTCGCCCGACGCTGCATGAAGATCGACGTCGCGCAACACATGGAAGTGACCGTACCACTTGTTCACCGCGCGCAGTCGAAACGCAGCGGTGCGCGGCGCGGCGTCCGCCGCCACGACGCGGTCAATGGCGGCCATGGGCCGATTCGGCAGGGCCACCGAAGCGTCGTTGGAGAGCGGCGATCACGCTGGTGAGCACGAGGAAGACCGCCGCCACGAACAGGTACAGCTCGGTGAAGTAGCGCACCCACTCGTCTTTCGAGATCGCGGTGTTCGCCGACGCCATGAAGTCGAACAGGCCGACGACCAGCAGCATCGAAGTGTCCTTGAGCGCGACGACGACCTGATTGATGGTCGCGGGAACCGTGTAGCGCAACGCCTGCGGCAACTCCACGAGGATTCGACACTGGAGCGGTGTGAGGCCAAGGCTCAGTGCCGCGAGCATCTGCCCGGACGGGACGCCCTGGAGGCCGCCGCGGATGATCTCCGCCTGGTAGCACGCGTAGAAGAACGCCATGGCGAGGATCACGCGATAGCTCTTGCCGGGCGTGAGCCATTGCGGAAGCATCAGCGGTACGACGATCGCCGCGCAGAAGAGGATCGTCAGGATCGGCAGCGCGCGCACGATCTCGATCGCGCCGGTGCATACCACACGCAGCACCGGGAGGCGCGAGGCGCGCCCCAGCGCGAGCAGCACAGCGAGCGGAAACCCGATCACCAGCGTGAGCATGAACACGTACAGACTGAGCGCGAGTCCGCCCCATTCGTCGGTCGGCACCGCTTTGAGCCCGAATACACCGCCGCCGACCAGAACGACAAAGGCTACGACCACCGACAACCACAGTGCAGCGACCCATTGCAGGCGCCCGATGCCGAGCCAGAACGTCGTCGCAAGCGCCAGGGCGACCAGCGCGAGCGCGAGACCTGCGCGCCATTGCTCGGCGTAGGGGTAGAGTCCGAAGACGATCACGCGCGCGTGATGCGTGACCACGGCCCAGCACGCGCCGCCCGCGCCCGCGCACGCGCTCGGCGTATCGCCGCTGACGACGCTGTCCGTGATCGCCCAACGTATGGCACCCGGCAGCGCATACGCCGCGAGGATGAGCAGGACCGCCGCGAGCGCAGCGTCGAGCGGGGTCGCGATCACGTGCCGACGCAGCCAGCCGTGCAACCCCGCGCGCGGAGGTACACGCGTCAGCGGCGCGAGGACGTTGCCTTCGGAGAGCGTGCTCATCGCGTCGGGAGCGCGGTGACTGCGCGGTTCCACGCATTACCCGCGGCGGACAAGGTCAGGCTGATGACCAGGTAGGCGAGCATCAGCACGGCGATGACGTCGATCGACTGTCCGGTGTGGTTGATCGCGATCGCGCCCACCGAGAACAGGTCGGTGTAGCCGATCACGATGGCGAGCGAGCTGCTCTTGGTGATCGAGATGTACTGGTTGACCAGCGGCGGCACCGCGACGCGGATCGCCTGCGGCAGCGTGACCTTCCAGAAGATGCGCTGATGGGAGAGCCCGATGATGCGTGCCGCCTCGAGCTGGCTGCGCGGCACGGCGCGAATGCCCGAGTTGACGATCTCCGCGACGAACGCGGTGTTGTACGCGACGATGGCGACCACCAGCGCCGCGAACTCCGGTGACAGGAAGGTCCCGCCGGCGAAGTTGAATCCCTGCAGGCGGGGCCTCGTCGTCTCGAACGGAAGGACGAGCAATGCGCCGATCACTCCGACGATGGCGACCGTCAGTACGCGGACCCAGCGCGCCAAGGACGGTTCTCCGCGGGCCATGCGGCGGCGATCGATCCATTGCACCGCGACAAGCGCAGCCACGATCAGGATCAGCCACACCGAAGCGGTCGGCCAGGTCGGGGAAACGGCGATATGCGGAACGTAGACGCCACGGTTGGATGCATAGCAGCACCCGAGGATCTCGCGTGCCTCGCGCACGGGCGGCAAGCTGCGCGTGACGTGATACCAGAAGAACACCTGGACGATGATCGGGGTGTTGCGGAACAGCCAGACGTAGCCGCGCGTGAGCGCATGGGGAATGCGGCTGCGCCCGGCGCCGGCCAGCGCGAGCAGAAAGCCGAACAGCGTTGCGAACGCGATGCAGATGAACGACAGCACCAGCGTATTCGCGATGCCGACCAGGAAGGTCCACCAGTAGGGATCGTTGGCGGACTGCGGGAGGAACGACGAGCCGACGTCCCACCCGGTTCGATCGAGCAGGAACGCGAAACCCGATGCGATGTTCTGGCGCACCAGGTTGTCGTGCGCCGTGATCGCCATGCCGGCGATCGCGGCGAGCAGCGCGGCGGCGAAGGCCGCCTGGAGCGCGTTGGCGAGCGAGCCTCGCATCAAGCGCTCTTCAGGCGACGCATCCGGCACTCGGGCCTGTCACCCGCGCCGGACGTGCAGCGAAACGATGGACCGCGCCGCTCA
>DATKLH010000428.1:0-7041 GCA_035542515.1 Casimicrobiaceae bacterium | reverse complement strand
CGATGCGACCGGCATCGATATCGGCGCGCGCCCAGTAGGGCACGACGCGGCGGCCGTCGAGGCGGCCACGCACGCGCTTGCCCTTGAGCTCGGGATAGAGATCCGCGAGATCGACCACCAGCAGATCGTCCGGCGCCGCGTACAGCGGTACGGTGAATTGTGACGTGCGCGTGCGCGAGCCTTGCAGCAGCGGCTCGTAATAGCCGGTCATCAGTCCGGCTTGCGCGCCGGCGGAATCGGTCACCCGGTATGCCCTAAGATTCGTCTCGAGGAACGCGCGGATCGCGGAAGCGTCGGCGGGGTTCACGGTGCGCGCCGACTCGCAGACGCGCTGCCAGGCCGCGCGCATGCGACCATTGGTCGACAACGCCTTGCAGCCGACCAGCAACGCGGGCCACGCCTCTTCGACACGATCATTGCGCCATCCCGGCACTTCGGCGAAGGTCGTCGGGGTGAACACCGCATGGACACGCTCGGGCGGAACCGGCGCCGGCGGCGTGATCTGGCAAGCGACGAGCAGCACGGCCGTGCAATAGACGAAAAGGCGTATCAGTGCACGCGACAAACGGGATGGCGATGGCATGACGTGGATACTGATCGAGGCGCTGGTCGCTCTTGTGTTGCTGATTGCGATTGTCTGGTGGACGCTGGGCCCGGTGCGTCGCGACGAAAAGCGCACAGACGATGACGATAGCGCCAAGCGCTAGTGGAGCGTTCTGGGCACCGACAAGGTGAATGCAGCGATCGGCGCTTCGAAGCTGTGGCCGTCCTCGGCCATCATCTGGTAGCTGCCGCGCATGGTGCCCACAGCCGTGGGCAGGCTCGTGCCGCTGGTGTACTCGAAGCTCTCGCCCGGCTTGAGAACCGGCTGTTGCCCGACGACGCCGAGGCCCTTGACTTCCTGGACGCGGTGCTCGGCGTCGGTGATGACCCAGTGCCGACTGACCAGCTGCGCGGTGACGTTGCCGCTGTTGGTGACGGTGATCGTATACGCGAAGACGTACTGGTTCTTGGCCGGGTCGGATTGGTCGTCCAGATACGCCGTGCGGGTGACGACCGTGATCTCGTAGCGTTTGCTTTCCGCCATCGATGCTCTTTCGCGCGAGCGCTTCGCCTGTGCGATTATAGCTGCATGAAGCGTACCTTCCGGATTGCCCCGTCGTTGCTTTCGGCCGACTTCGCGCGCCTTGGCGAGGAGGTCGCGGCGGTGACCGTCGCGGGCGCCGACTTCCTGCATTTCGACGTGATGGACAACCATTACGTCCCCAACCTCACCGTCGGTCCGCTGGTGTGCGCAGCGCTCAAGCCTCACGCGCGTATTCCCATCGACGTGCACCTGATGGTCAAGCCGGTGGACCGCATCGTGCCGGACTTCGCGCGTGCGGGCGCATCGATCATCAGCTTTCATCCCGAAGCGTCCGAGCATGTCCATCGCACCATCGGCCTTATCCGCGAGCACGGCTGCCGGCCGGGGCTCGTGTTCAATCCGGCGACGCCGCTCGACTGGCTGATGCACACGCTCGACGATCTCGACCTGGTGCTCGTCATGTCGGTCAATCCGGGGTTCGGCGGTCAGAGCTTCATCGCGCACTCGCTCGAGAAGCTGCGTGCGGCACGCAAGCTGGTCGACGCGGCCATGCAGCGCACCGGACGCGAGATCCTCCTCGAGGTCGACGGCGGCGTGAAGGAAGACAACATCGCGGCGATCGCACAGGCCGGTGCAGATACGTTCGTCGCGGGCAGCGCGATCTTCGGGAAGAAGGACTACGTCGCGACGATCGCGGCGATGCGGGAGCGGCTTGCCGATGTTGCGTGAGAACAGCCGGAGCGCGTTGGACTTCGGAAGACAATGCCAGCACCCACGATCGACACGAAGTGAACGGTGCCGGTTGCTCGATGATGATCGCAGGCACTCGCCTGTCTCGAGCGCTCGTCGAAACGGGTCTTGAATGACACGTTCGCGGGAGCCGGCACGCTTTGTCGTCGACGCGATCGCTTTCGATCTCGACGGTACGCTGCTCGATACCATCCACGATCTCGCCGCGGCCGTGAACGCGCTGTTGGTCGAGTCGGGCATGAAGGCGTTGCCGCCCGCGACCATCCGCAACCTGGTCGGCAAGGGCATGCCGCATCTGCTCACGCGCAGCATCGCACTTGCGCGTGGCACGCCCCCCGACGAGACCGAGCTTGCGCGCTTCCACTCGCGCTACCAGGACATCTACGGCGCACGCCTCGGCGAGGCCACGCAGCCGTTTCCCGAGCTGCACGACACCCTCGACCACCTCGTCGCGCGCGGCTTCCGCCTCGCGGTCATCACCAACAAGGCGAGCAAGTTCGTGGAGCCGCACCTCGTGGCCGCGGACATCGCGCAATACTTCGACGTGGTCGTGGGCGGCGACGATGCGAGCGCGAAAAAGCCTCATGCTGCGCCGTTGCTGCTGGCCGCCGCGAAGCTGCACGTGCCCCCGGCGCGCATGCTGATGGTCGGCGACTCGGCGAACGACGTCGATGCCGCTCGCGCCGCCGGCTGCCCGGTGGTCGTGGTCCCGCACGGCTACAGCGAAGGCATCCCGGTGCAGGACCTGAGCAGCGATGGTATAGTGCCCACGCTGTTCGCGCTCACCGGCGTGGTGGAGCGGGCGCAGCGATAAATCGACTTCCATGAGCACGGACCCCATCCTCCGGTCATCGCGTTTTCACGCGTGCTGGTGGTGCGCGGGCATCTGGCGCGGCTAGCGCCGACATCTTCTTCGCCCGCGCTTTGCGTCGCGCGCACGCCATGCCAAGCGACGCACCTTCAGGCAACACACTCGCCGGAGTCTCGCCATGAGCATGCTCACGCAAGCCGAATTCACCGCGCTCGCCGCGCAAGGCTACAACCGTATTCCGCTGGTGCTCGAGTCGTTCGCCGACCTCGACACGCCGTTGTCGCTGTATCTCAAGCTCGCCAACCAGCGCTATACCTTCCTGCTCGAGTCGGTGGTGGGCGGGGAACGCTTCGGTCGCTATTCGTTCATCGGACTGCCGGCGCGCATCCGCTTGCGCGTGTTCGGCAACAAGGTCGAGGTCGAGGACCGCGGCGGCATTGCCGAACGCCACGAAGGCAATCCTCTCGCGTTCCTGCGCGAGTTCCTCGGCCGTTACCGGGCAGCGCCGCGCGCGGGACTGCCGCGTTTCTGCGGCGGTCTCGCCGGCTATTTCGGCTACGACACCGTTCGACACATCGAGACGCGTCTCGCCGGCCACGCGCCCTCCGCACCCGGTGCGCTCGATGACCTACCCGACATGCTTCTGCTGCTCACCGACGAGCTCGCGGTCATCGACAATCTCGCCGGTAAGATCTATCTCATCGTGTACGCCGATCCGGCGGTGCCCAACGCGTACTGGGAGGCGCAGGATCGACTGCAGGACCTGCGCCGCAAGCTGCGTGCTCCGCCGCAGATTCCGTTCCAGACGGCAAGCTCGGTGACGCAGCCGCGCAGCGAAATCGGCAAGGAAGCCTTCGAGGCCGCGGTGATGCGTGCGAAGGAATACATCGCCGCCGGCGACATCATGCAGGTCGTGCTGTCGCAACGCATGAGCCTGCCGTTCCAGGCGTCGCCGCTTTCGCTCTATCGCGCCCTGCGCTCGCTCAATCCGTCGCCCTACATGTTCTATTACGACTTCGGCGACTTTCACGTCGTCGGAGCCTCGCCCGAGATCCTGGTGCGCAAGGAAGGCGATACGGTGACGCTGCGCCCCATCGCCGGTACACGCCCGCGCGGTGCGACGCGGGAAGTCGACGAGCAGTACGCGAGCGAGCTGCTCGCCGATCCCAAGGAGATCGCCGAACACGTGATGCTGCTCGACCTCGGTCGCAACGACGTGGGCCGCGTATCGAGCATCGGCAGCGTGCGCGTCACCGAGCAGATGGCGATCGAACGCTATTCGCACGTGATGCACATCGTCTCCAACGTCGAAGGCAAGCTGCGGCCTGGCTTGTCGAGCTTCGACGTGCTCGCCGCGTCGTTTCCGGCGGGCACGGTGAGCGGAGCGCCCAAGGTGCGCGCGATGGAGATCATCGACGAGCTCGAGCCGACGCGTCGCGGCGTGTATTCGGGCGCCGTCGGCTACGTGAGCTTCCAGGGCGACATGGACATCGCGATCGCCATCCGAACCGCGGTGGTGAAGGACGGAATGCTGTATGTGCAAGTCGGCGCAGGCATCGTCCACGACTCCGTGCCGGCGACGGAGTGGCAGGAGACGCAGAACAAGGCGCGCGCGATCCTCCGCGCGGCCGAGCTCGTGCAGCTCGGCCTCGACGCCGAGGCTTGACGTTGTCGAACAAGCGTACAGGTGCGCGCATGCCTGACAGCGACGGGAATTCTTACATGCCGTCCGAGCAATAACGGTAGCTTCGCGCCCGCGACGGACGGCGGCCACGCTGACGGATCATGGGTTTGCGCGTGCGTCGGTGGCTGGCACGCCGACTGCTCCTCTGCGGTATTGCAAGAATGGACCGGCCATGGACAAGCTCGAACTTCGCGCGCAGGCCCGCGCCTTCGTGCGCGCATCGCGCGCGCTCTTCCCCCCGGCGTTCGAAGCCAACGGGCGCGGTACGCGCGCTCGTGTTCCACCCCCGCTCGACAAGGCGCGCGCCCGACAGGCGTGTGCGCCGATGGGAGCGCTCGTCTCGGTCGTGGTCACCGTCGATGCGCGCAAGCGGCGGCGCATCTGGTACGTCGTCGATCCCGATCCGGCGGTGAGCGCCCAGTACCATGCGCTGGGCCTCGAGCTCAGTCCGGGGTGCCGCGTGCTCGTCGATGCGGAGGTGATGCGGCCGGTGGCCGTGCTGGATTTCGATCCGGTCGCGAGCGATGATGCACCGCCGTCGTCGAGCGGCTTCAATCCCTATTTCGACTTGCCCGCGAGCTGATGCAGGACGGCTCATCCAAGCATGCGCCACGAAACGGCCGAGATCGCCGGTAGCCGCACACAGATCGACTATAAGGTCGAGCTCGCCTACGAGGTCGTCGCTCCGACCGACTTCGTCTTCAACGTCCAGGCCGCCCAGACCGCGCAGCAGCACGTGTCGCGCGAGTCGATCGTCCTCGAGCCCGACGCAGAGTTCGAATCGCAAACCGAGCCGGTCTACGGCAACCGGCTGATCCGCACGCACGCCGAAGCCGGTTGGTTCCGGCTGCGCTACGCGGGATCGGTGCAGATCGCGCATTACATGGCGGAGCCCGCGCGCGTGGTCCAGGTGCCGATCGCGGAGCTGCCCGCGTCGGTGCTGCACTTCATGATGCCCAGTCGCTATTGCCAGACCGATCAGGTGCAGGCCCTCGCGTGGCGCGAGTTCGGCCATATCCCGCCCGGTTATGCGCAGGCGTTCGCGGTTGCGCAATGGGTCGGTGCGCGCACGCGCTTCCAGGTCGGTACCTCGGGCATCGGGACCTCGTGCCTCGAGACGCTCGACAACGGCGTGGGCGTGTGTCGCGACTTCGCGCATCTCACCATCGCGATCCTGCGGGCGCTCAATTACCCGGCCCGCT
This sequence comes from Casimicrobiaceae bacterium, assembly GCA_035542515.1. GTDB lineage: Bacteria > Pseudomonadota > Gammaproteobacteria > Burkholderiales > Casimicrobiaceae > VBCG01. Next base: position 1,507 of record DATKLH010000428.1, on the reverse strand, counting down.
TCGTGACCGGAGTGGACTACGGCGCCGATCCGGCGCTCGGGCCGCCGGACTTCCACGCCTACGCAGAGGCGTTCATCGGCGAGCGCTGGTACCTGTTCGATGCCACGGGCATCTCGCCACTCACCGGGCTGATTCGCATCGGCACCGGCCGCGACGCGGCCGATGTGTCGTTCGCAACCATGTTCGGCAATGTCCGCAGCGGCATGCCGATCGTCTCGTTCAGCGCAGTCGACGATCCCGCCAGGGGCATCGCGCTTCCAGCGCCCACCACGCTCGCCGTTTCCACCGCGCTCGCCTGACCTCGCACGCGTAGGACAGCGCGCGACATCGCCCTCGTCGACTGCCGACACACGGATCGTCGGTTTGCCGACTGACGCGGCCGAAGCGCTGCCGCGAGAATGCGTCACATCGTTGCGCGCATTTTTCCAGGCGCCGCGGCAACGACCAAGCGGCGCTGCGCGACACAACAAGGAGTCGACGATGGATAACCAGAAGGACAAGGGGAAGGATCAGGCGACCGGCAAGCAGCAGCAAGCCGAGAACGTGCACGGCGAAGGCAACTACGCCGCTTCGCGCCAATACAACGCGGGGGTGCACGAGCACATGCAATCGCACGACGTCGACAAGGAAGCACGCGACGCCGCGCCGCGTTCGGCCGACGAGGCGCGCGAGATGGAGAGCGCGGAAGCGAAGGGCAAGCAGCGCGCGAAGGAAGAAGACCCGGCGTTGCGCCGTCGTGCCACGGGCGATCAACGCGGACCCGAGGAAAAGCAAACCCCCAAGCCGGGCCAGGAGTGACCATCATGCGCCACCAGATCCAATCCGCAATCCCGCAGGCACCGACGATTCCACTGCTCGACGCGAGCTCGCTGCCGACCGCCGAAGACTGGGCGGTGGTGGAGTCGCTCACCGGGCTGGGCCTCGATTTCGATCCCGACGAGGATGCCTTCGCCGGCATGTCGGTGGGTTTCGATTCGTTCGACTAGGACATCCGTCTTCAACGCAGGAAGCGCGCCGCGTCGTATCGGCGCCGATCACACGAGAGGAGGTCGGCAAATGCTCCACTACGCTGCAGTCTTTTTCGTCATCGCACTCATCGCTGCCATCTTCGGCTTCACCGGGATCGCGGTAGGCGCCGCGGAAATCGCGAAGGTCCTGTTCTTCGTGTTCGTCGTGCTGTTCGTGATCTCGCTCATCGCGGGGCTGATCAGACGCGGTCCGTAAGGCTGCTTGCGCGCGGGTGGCGGCGCTGGTTCGACCGTCGTCCGGCCCGTCGCGCAAAGTCGCGGGCGCTGCGGCCCGCACCCCCTCGCTTCGATCCGCGGTTCGATGCGGTGCTGCAGGCGGGGAACAACAATCCCGCAGCGATGCCTGGCTGAAGCGCCCTGGAAACGGGGCGTTTTTCTTTCCGCTGATACGCCCATGTTCGTTCGCCAAGCGTGGGTCGTAAAGCGCTCTGGGCGCGCCGATTTTCGAGATCGATTCCCCTCACCCGCGCGCGGCTTAC
>DATKLH010000427.1:0-7851 GCA_035542515.1 Casimicrobiaceae bacterium | reverse complement strand
TCGGGCTCTACGGCGCCGCTGCTGTACGGCTTGTCGATTCTCGTGGTGTTCCTCGCGCTCGCGGCGCTGTACGAGAGCTGGACCATCCCCATCGCGGTCATCATGGTGGTGCCGCTCGGCGTGCTGGGGGCGCTGCTGGCCGCGTCGGCGTTGCACCTGGAGAACGACGTGTTCTTCCACGTCGGGCTGCTGGTGACCATCGGACTGTCGGCGAAGAACGCGATCCTGATCGTCGAATTCGCGCGCGACCTGGAAGCGCAAGGCAAGCCGGCGATCGAGGCGGCGATCGAGGCGGCGCGACTGCGACTGCGCCCGATCCTGATGACATCGCTTGCGTTCGTGATCGGGGTGTTGCCGCTCGCCATCGCGATTGGAGCAGGGTCCGGTGCGGAGAACGCTGTCGGTCGTGGCGTCATCGGGGGCATGCTGACCGCGACCTTCCTTGCGCCGTTCCTCGTGCCGATGTTCTTCCTGGTGATCACCGAGAAGGTGTTCAAGTCGAAGCGAAATGCGAGCGAAGCCTCGCCGCAACCGGCGTTGTCCGCCGAGGGAGGGCCGACGCCATGAGCCAGGAAAGGCGATCGGCGTCGAGCGATCGGCGATCGGCCGTCGATAGTCGATGGTCGATGGTGGATGGTCGATGGGGCCCGTGCTGGAACGCTGGGGCAACGCAGATCGTTCACGAAGCAGCGCGTGCGATCACGTCGCTGTTACGCAGCGCTCTTGCTGCCGGCGCAGTTGCATTGATGTTGACCGCCTGCTCGCTGGAGCCGGTGTACCAGAGGCCGACGCCTCCAGTCGCATCGTCTTATCCGTCTGGTGCTGCGTACCGGCAGACTTCGGGCGCGACGACATTGCCGGCCGACGAGATCGGCTGGCGCAACTTCCTCGCCGATCCACGCCTGCAGCGCCTGGTGGAGATCGCGCTCGCGAACAACCGCGACCTGCGCGTGCAGGCACTGAACATCGCGCAAGCGCAAGCGCAATATCGTATCCAGCGATCCAACCTTTTCCCGCAGGTCGCCGCTGGTGCGAGCTCGACCGCGGGACGTGCAACCTCCGGCATCACGCAACAGAACGCGACCACGCACGTTTACGACGTCGGTGTGTCGCTTTCGTCGTGGGAGCTCGACTTCTTCGGTCGGCTGCAAAGCCTCGACGACGTGGCGTTGCAGCAGTTCTTCGCAACTGCGCAGGCGCGCAAGGCTTTCCAGATCGCGCTGGTGGCGCAGGTCGCCGACCAGTACCTCACCATCCTCGCCGACGAGGATCTGATCGCGGTCACCGAGCAGACGCTGCAGACGGCGCAGCAGTCCTACAACCTCACCAAGCTGCAGTTCGACACGGGTACGACGAACGAGGAGAGCCTGCGACAAGCGGAGACCGTGGTCGAGCAGGCAAAGGCCAACTACGCCGCGCAGGTGCGCAGTCGAGCGCAGGACCAGAACATGCTCGTCCTCCTGCTCGGGGAATCGCCGCCGGCCGATCTGCCGCCCGGGGTGCCACTCAACTCGCAAGCGCTTCTCGCCGATGTGCCGGCCGGCCTGCCGTCCGACCTGCTCACGCGGCGTCCGGACATCATGGAGGCCGAGGCCAACCTGCGTGCGGCGAATGCGAACATCGGTGCCGCGCGCGCGGCGTTCTTTCCGAGCATCAACCTCACGGGCGGCCTCGGAACCGAGAGCGCCGCGCTGTCGGGCTTGTTCGGCGGCGGATCGTTCGCCTGGAGCTTCATCCCATCGATCACCGTTCCGATCTTCGAAGGCGGCAGGCTCCGGGCCAACCTCGACGTTGCCACCATCCAGAAGGACATCAACGTCGCACAATACGAGAAGACCATCCAGACGGCGTTCGAAGAGGTTGCCAACGACCTCGCCGCGCGCGGCACCTACGACGACCAGGTCGCTGCGCTGGAGCGCGATGTCGCGGCGTCGCAAAGATTCCTCGACCTTGCGCAACAGCGCTTCCACGCCGGCGTGGACAGCTACCTCAACGTGCTGACGGCACAGACCAGCCTCTACAACGCGCAGCAGACGCTCGTTGCCGCGCGCCTTGCACGATTGACCACGCTGGTGAGCCTGTATCGGGACCTGGGCGGTGGCTGGATCGAGCATACCGGCGATGCGCCGGCGGCCCCCGAAGACATCGGGTCGCTCGCGACGCACAACGATGCACCGTGGGATTTCCACAACACGTCGCGACGTGCGTCGCCCGACACGTCGACCCGCTGAGGACGTTCAGCCTGTAGCGCGAAAGTTACCGCTGTAACAGATTTCGCTGCTCCGTCGCTGCAGTGCGGAGGTAGACTTTTGCATATGCGGACAAATGCCATGAACACCGATATCGTGCCCCACATCCTCGCCATCGACGACGACCCCGCGATGCGGCAGTTGTTCGCCGATTACCTGGGCGAGAACGAACTGCGTGTCACCACAGTCGCGACCGGCGAGGAGATGGAGCAGGCGCTGCTCGAACACGCGATCGACGTCATCGTGCTCGATCTGCGCCTGTCCGGCGAGGACGGCATGGAGCTCGCGAGGAAGGTGCGCGCGGAATCCACCGTGCCGATCATCATCGTGACCGGTCGCAAGGACGAGGCCGATCGGGTGATGGGCCTCGAGCTCGGCGCCGACGATTACATCACCAAGCCGTTCAGCCCGCGCGAGCTGCTCGCACGCGTGCGCGCCGTATTGCGCCGCTACAAGATCGTGGAGGACCTGATGCCGGCGCGCGACGAAAAGCGCCGCGCGTACCGGTTCGGCGGTTGGGAGCTCAATCTGCGCACCCGGCGTCTCACCTCGCCCGACGGGGGACGCATCGACCTGACCAACGGCGAGTTCAGCCTGCTGCAGGCGTTTTGCGCAGCCCCCGGACGGATCCTCTCGCGCGACCAGCTGCTCGATCTGTCGCGGCTTAATCGCGCCGAGGTCTACGACCGTTCCATCGACGTCCAGATCCTGCGGCTGCGTCGCAAGATCGAGTCCAATCCCTCGGAACCGGCCTATATCAAGACCGAACGGGGAGCGGGATACATCTTCGACGTGTCGGTCGAGGTGCTCCGTTGAGCCATTGCATGTGTAACCGCGCGCCCCTGCCGCGAAACCGATCCGAAGCTGCCATGCGGTCTAATCTCTTCCGAGTTGACCGAAACCTGGAGCTTTGTGCGTTTCGCCATGCCGCGCATACTCATTATCGAGGACGATGCCCCGATGCGTTCGTTGCTGGCCGAGTGGCTGACGGCGGAGGGCTATGACGTGCGCACGGCGAGCCATGGCGATGCGGCCCCACGCGAACCGGCGGATCTGGTGATCATCGACGTGTACATGCCTCGTCATGTCGCTGTCGAACGCCTGCACGCAGTCCGTGCCGGGCATCCGGGCGTTCCGATCGTCGCGATCTCGGGCCAGTTCCGGGCCGGAGTCCGCTGCGAAGGTCCGGCGGCTCGTGCGCTGGGCGTCGACCGGGTGATCGCGAAGCCGTTCGGTTGCGAAGCGCTGCTCGAGGTCGTTCGGTCGTTGATCGGGCCCCCGGTGGTGGCGGCGTCCTGACGGATGGCGGTGACCTCGCAGGGCGGTTCGCTGGTCGATTCGGTGCGCCCCGAGCGCCTGCGCCGCTGGGTCGTCGTGGTCGGCGTGCTGGCGATCACCGCGAATCTCGCCATCGACGCCTATAACCAGTGGCGTTCCTACCATTCGGCAATCGAGAACAACAGCCGCGAGCTCGTCAATTACGCGCGCATCCTCGCCGCGCAAACTGAAAGCACGCTCAAGACAGTCGACCTGCTTCTGCGCGAGGTTGCGGACGGCTACCAGCAGCGCAACGGCGTCGCCCCGCCGAGCGATGTCAACGCACTGCTCGCCGGACGCATCGAGGGCCTGCCGCAACTGCTGGCGTTGCGCATCTCCGACAGCGAGGGGACATTGCGCTATCGCTCCGGTGCCGCCGAGGACGAAAGCGGTCCCAACATCGCGGATCGCTCGTACTTCAGTCTGCAGCGCGACAACCCCAGGCTGGGCCTGTTCGTCAGCGAGCCCATCTTCTCACGCACGCTGCATCGCCCTGCCATCGTCCTGTCCCGCCGCCTCGAGGATTCATCGGGCAGGTTTGCCGGTGTGGTGAGCGCGCTGATCGATCTCGATCGCATTCAGCAGTTCTACCAGCAGATCAAGCTCGGTAGCCGCAGCACGATTCTCCTGTTTCGAGACGACGGCACCCTGGTGGTGCGCGAGCCGCCGATGATGGATCGCGTCGGCAAGGCCTATCCCGCGCTGGTCACCGGGCTTTCGAGCGACGGTGCAACGCTCATGAATTCGCCGGTCGACGGCGTGCCCCGCTTCGTCGCTGGCGCGCACGCCGACGGGTTTCCCCTGATCGTCACCATTGCCCGGGAGGAGGGCGCGGTGCTGGAGCCGTGGCGCAAGGAGCTGTTCCTCGTCGCTGCGCAAGACATCGTGCTGAGCGTTCTCATTGCGCTCGCCATCGCCGCTCTGGTTCACCAGCTGCGTCGGGTCGAGCTTTCCGAGCGGGCGTTGCGCGAGAGCGAGGAGCGCTACGCGCTCGCCATGGAAGGCGCCAACGAAGGGCACTTCGACCGGGACATACGAACCGACACGAGTGCCTTCATGTCCCCGCGGATGCGACAGTTGCTCGGCTTCGAGCCCTACGCGCCGCTCGACAAGCGCGAGGAAGCGCTGGTCAACGTTCATCCGGAGGATCGGCCGGGCATGGACCACGCGTACACCGCGCACCTCGAAGGGCGCACCGATCGCTACGAGGTGGAGTACCGCGTTCTTCATCCCGACGGCCAATGGCATTGGCTGCAGGTCCGTGGTCGTTGCGTTCGCGACGTGGACGACGTGCCGCTGCGTCTGGTCGGCTCGGCGATCGACATCACCGAGCGCAAGCGCGCGGAAGTGGAGAAGGATCGCCTCGAGACGCAACTGCGCAAGTCGCAGAAGCTCGAGGCGATGGGCACGCTCGCAGGAGGCATCGCGCACGACTTCAACAACATTCTCGGTGCGATCGTCGGCTACGGCGAAATGGCGCAGCGAAGCGCTGCAGAAGGCAGCGCGGTGCGACGCTACATCGACAACGTGATGCACGCTGCCGGCCGGGCCAAGGCGCTGGTCGAGCGCATCCTCGCGTTCAGTCGCAGCGGGCTCGGCGAGCGGGCTTCGGTGAACGTGCAGGCGGTGATTGCCGAGACGCTCGACCTGCTCGCGGCTTCGCTGCCCGCGCGCGTTCACCTGGAGCGCAAGCTCGATGCGGGCGATGCCGCGGTGATCTGCGACGCGACGCAGCTCCATCAGGTGGTGATGAACCTGTGCACGAACGCCGTGCAGGCGATGCCCGCCGGCGGCGTGCTGGAGGTGCGCCTGGAGCGTGCGCAGCTGCGCGAGCCGCGTGCGGTGTTTCACGGCGAGCTCCAGGCCGGTGCCTACGTGCGCCTGACCGTCCGCGACAGCGGCACCGGCATCGAGCCGCAGGTCCTCGACCGCATGTTCGATCCGTTTTTCACGACCAAGGGCGTCGGTGCTGGCACCGGGCTGGGGCTGTCGCTGGTCCATGGCATCGTGGCGGACGTCGGCGGTGCAATCGACGTGATGACGGTGCTCGAGGAAGGAACGACGTTCATCATCTGGCTGCCGGTTGCCGGTTCCGCGCCGCCCCCGAAGGTCGAGACCGACGACGAGCTGCCGCTGGGCAACGGCGAAGCAGTCATGGTCGTCGACGACGAACCCTCGCTGGTCGCGCTGACCGAAGAGATGCTTGCGCAGCTCGGCTACGAAGCGGTGGGCTTCGGTTCGAGCGCCGCCGCTGCGAAGGCGTTCGCCGACGATCCGGAACGCTTCGACGTGGTGCTCACCGACGAAATGATGCCCGAGGTGACCGGCACGGCGCTCGCGCAGCAGATTCGACGCATCCGATCCGACATTCCCATCGTCATCATGAGTGGCTATGTCGACGCGGGCATGACCGCGCTCGCGCAGTCCGCGGGCGTGAGCGAAGTGCTGCGCAAGCCGCTCAAGGTCCGCGACATCGCCGAAGCGATCGCCAGGGCGCGCCTTGCTTTGCGCGCGAAGGCACTCTCGTCGCATTGACGATCTTTCTCGCCGAAGGAGTCCCGCGGCGATGCACGCTGTCCCATAGGCGTTTCGACGGTAACGGCGTCGGCCGGCGTTGGAAATCGAGCCGTGAGGGTGACCGCGCAGGATGAGGATGCCGTCCGGGTACGGGTATCGGCGTGGGTCTCTACACCGCGTTCGACTGGGGCTGGCCCAACTGGGGATTCGATTGGCGCCGGCATGCGCTGCCGTATCACCGGGACGCGTATCGCTTCGACAATCCGTCGCTTGCGTTCCATGATCATCGAGGCGGCATGCGACCGTTCGCGCCCGATCACGATCGCGCTACATTCGGTCATGGTCCTTTCGGCTCGCGTCCCGCAGCGCGCATCGGCGTGCCGATGCAGCGTGGCGCCTTCGCAGGCGGTGGCCGAGAATTCAACGCCGATCGTCCGCAATTCCGCGATGGCGGCGGTTGGCGCGGCGGCAGCTTCGGCGGTGGCTACCATGACGCTTTCCCGGGCGGCGATCGGGGAACGACGAGCTTCGGCGAACCGATGCACATCGGAAGCTTCGAACCCCTCGACGCTGTCCGTGAACTGCGTGGAGGCGGCGGCGATTTCCACGCGAGCGAAGGCGGATTCCACGGTGGCGGCGGGCGCCGGTGATCAGGAGCTTGTGTGGTGAATCAGCAATTTCGTTTGCGTCACGGTGAATCACGGTGCAGAACGTTCAGCGGACTCCTGGCCGCCACACCGGGAGCGTGCGCGATCAAGCGGGTTCTGACATGCATGTGACGGCCATGCGCGCGAATATCGTTTCGCCAGGCGCTCGGCGCATGCTCGCGACGCTCGTCCTCATCGCGAGTGCGGGCGCAGTGATCCATGCCGACGAGGGTCGAGCTCAACCGATCATCGCCCAGGCGCTGTCGGCCGAGCATTCGACGCGCGAGCTGCACTCGGGCAGTGATGGTGGCGCCGCCGCGTCCCGTATCGACGAAAACGAGGTCGCCGCGATCGAAGCGTGCCGGTTCCTGATGTCGGAGCGCGCGACCGAGCCGTCCGATACCACGGAAACGCCCGCGCTTTCCGGAGGGCTCGGCGATGAAACCGTGGTGGCGTTCCATGGCTATTACATCCGCCGCTTGGCCGCTGCGTCGGCGCAGGATGCGGCCGGCGCGCGATTGGCCGCCGCCGTTCCGCCGCGCGACGGCTATGCGGTGCTGGCGTATCCCGCGCAATACCGCGTGACCGGTGTGATGACCTTCGCGCTGGGCCCTGATGGTGCGCTATACGAGAGCGATCTGGGCAGCGATACCATCGAGGTCGCGAGACAGCTTCGCGCGCCCGATCTGCGACATGCATGGCATAGGGTCGAGGGTCGATGATGGCGCATTCGACGACGCTTCGCGCGACCGACGAGATCGCGACGATCTGTTCATCGGCTCCGGCAGCGCGCAAATACGATCGCGAGCCGCGCAGCACGCTCCGCTGAACCCGACAAGCGTATCGTCTGGCATTACAGCTCGTGTCGTGCACTTGCCGCAGCGGCACCGCTCCAGTGGAACGCGACATCCCTTGCCTTGCCGCGTGTGAGGGTGATCTGCTGCGTCTGGACGACACCGTCGGACTCGGCGCTCACCAGGTACCAGCCGTCGGGGAGCGTCACGTAGAGCAGCGGGCCGGCCTCGGGCAGCACGAACACCGGGTTGCCGTTGGAGCCGGCGATGACGACCGGAACGTCGGTCGTGAAATCGTTGCACGGACCCCGGGAGAACGTGATCCGA
>DATKLH010000426.1:0-12203 GCA_035542515.1 Casimicrobiaceae bacterium | reverse complement strand
CACACACCCCACGCCGTTTCGTTCGACAGCCCGTAATAGCGGATCTTGCCCGCCTTGATCAAGGCGGCCATGCCTTCGATCTGATCCGCGATCGACGGACCGCCGCCTTTCTCCTTGGCCGGGTCGAACTCCATGCTACCGAACATCGGAACATTCCGCTGCGGCCAGTGGATCTGGTAGAGATCGATGACCTCGAGTTGCAAGCGCTGGAGACTCGTATCGGCAGCTTCGGCGATGACTTCCGGTGTCAGGTCGGTGCGGCCGCCGCGTATCCACTCGCGTCGACCCGGTCCCGCCACCTTGCTCGCGACGACGAGCCCGCGACGTTGCACGCGAGCGAGGCATCGGCCGAGGATCGTTTCGGTGCGGCCCTGCGTCAGCGCGTTGGGCGGCACCGGGTACATCTCGGCGGTGTCGATGAAATTGATGCCCTGCGCGACCGCGTACTCGAGCTGCGCCTGCGCATCCGTTTCGCTGTTCTGCTCGCCCCACGTCATGGTGCCGAGGGCCACCCGCGACACTTCGAGGTCGGTGCCGGGGAGCGTGCGATATTCCATCGAGCATCTCGCGCGAACGGTCGAGCGCGTAGCGTAGCCGACTCGATGGCGCTTGTGTATTGCCACCTAAACGCTCGATGGTCGGTCGGCGCGCTTCCGCGGCGAAGCACGCGCGACATGCGCTTGCAGCAAGGCGGGCGATCGACGATCTGGTCAACTCCGCCGGGCATCGTTAGCATCGCGGGCTGGCATCCCAGCGAGGAGGCTCCCGTGCAGGTCCATTGCCCGTACTGGTCGCGCCGCGAATTCATCCGCAATCTCGTCGCGCTCGCCGGCGGCGTCGCAGCCGCCAGCCCGCTGCGCCTGCTCGCGCAGACGCCCAATCCCGGCCGTTCGCTGCACGTCGTGATCGTGGGTGCGGGACTCGCCGGACTGGTGTGCGCGTACGAGCTCGAGAAGCGCGGCCATCGCGTCACCATTCTCGAGGCCGACGCACGTCACGTCGGTGGCCGCGTACGCACGCTGCGCTTCGACAACGGCCTCTATGGCGAGGCGGGCGCGATGCGCATCCCGACGCGTCACGACATCACCCGGGCGTACGTGCGCGAGTTCGGATTGCCGCTGCGCAAGTTCGTATACGGCAATTCGCAGGCGTACTACTTCGTGCGCGGCGAGCGTCACCGCATCGCCGACGCGAAGCGCGTCGCCGCGCTGTTCCAGTTGCGCGAAGACGAGCGCGGCAAGTCGCTCGACGATCTGTGGAACGACTCGGTGGTCAAGGCGCTGAACGCGCTCGGCGACGCGGGCAAGAAGGATCTCGTGGCCGATGCACCGCGCAGCGCCGAGTTTCGCGCGACCGACCAGCAATCGCTGCTCCAGTTGTGTCAGGCCGCCGGTCTGTCGGACGAAGCGATCGAGCTGGTGATGGTAACCAGCGGATCGGAATCGCTGCTGCCGTTCGCCGCGACCGAAACGCTGCGCGAGGAACTGCTCGAGGTGTGGTCGCAGGGCTTCGACGAGATCGTCGGTGGCACCGACCGCATCGCTTCGGCCTTCGCCGCGCGACTGCACAGCAAGCCCCGCATGGGCTGTGTGGTGAGCGCGCTCGAACAGGACCCGCAACGCTCCCGTGCCGCCGCGATCTACCGGGAACGCGGCGCCGAGCGTCGGGTGGAAGGCGATTTCGTGTTGTGCACGCTGCCGTGTCCGGTGCTTGCGCGCATCGAGGTCCGACCGCGACTGTCAGCGGCGAAGGCGCGCGCGATCCGCGAGCTCAACTACGATTCGTCCACCAAGGTTCTCGCGATCGCGCAACGGCGGTTCTGGGAGTCGGAGGACGGCATCTACGGCGGCGGAACCTTCACCGACTTGCCGATCGTGTCGACCTACTACCCGTCGGACAACGCGGAGGCGAAGGATCCTGGCGTGTCGCGCGGGCCGGGCGTGCTCCTCGCATCCTATTCGTGGGGTCAGCCCGCGCGGCGACTCGCGAGCCTCGCGCACCCCGAGCGGTCGGCCGAGGTCCTGCGCCATCTCGCGCGCATTCATCCGCAGTTGCGCAATCCCGCTTCGGTGCTCCGCACGGCAAGCTGGAGCTGGGACAATCACCCGTGGTCGGGCGCGGCGTTCACGCTGTTCGATCCGGGCCAGCACACGACGCTGCAAGGGGCGATCGTCGCGCCCGAAGGTCGCATCTATTTCGCTGGCGAGCACGCCTCGCTCGCGCACTCGTGGATGCAAGGCGCGCTGGAATCGGGGTTGCGTGCGACGCGCGAAATGCTCGCCGCGGCCGGAGCGGCCTGATCCGCGAAGCTCCGGCGCGCTTGGATCCGCGCGGCGACTTCACGCAGCGCGCAAATCATCGCGACTCAGCTGCTTTCGGCCGGGATCGAGCGCACTGACAGCACGCCGCCGATCGCGCCGATTCGCGCGATGGTCGGCTCGTCGATGGGGCTGTCGACGTCGACCAGGGTGTACGCCATTTCGCCGCGCGACTTGTTCACCATGTTGTGGATGTTGAGCCCGGCGTGCGCCATGGTCGAGCTGATCTGGCCCAGCATGTTGGGGACGTTGGCGTTGGCGATGGCGACCCGGTGCGGCGACTCGCGCATCATCTCCACGTTGGGAAAGTTGACCGCGTTGAGGATGGTGCCCTGCTCGAGGAATTCGCGCACCTCGTCGACCACCATGATGGCGCAGTTCTCCTCGGCCTCGGCGGTCGACGCGCCCAGGTGGGGCAGCGCGACCACGCCCGGCTGCCCGATCAGGCGCGGACTCGGGAAGTCGCAAACATAGGCGCGCAGGCTGCGCTCGCGCAGTGCAAGCAGCACCGCTTCCTCGTCGACGACGGCGTCACGCGCGAAGTTGAGGAGCACCCCACCAGGTTTGAGCAGCGCGAGGCGCTTGGCGTCGACCATGTGGCGCGTCACCGGGAGCAACGGAATGTGCAGCGTCACGAAGTCGGAATGCTTGAAGACCTCCTCGACCGAGTTGGCCTTGCGCACGCTCGACGGCAAGCGCCAGGCCGCTTCGACGGTGATCTCGGGATCGAAGCCGATCACCTTCATGCCGAGCTTGAGCGCGGTGTCGGCCACCAGGCTGCCGACTGCGCCGAGGCCGATCACGCCGAGCGTGCGATGCGGCAACTCGATGCCGGCGAACTGCTTCTTGCCCTCTTCCACCCGCGCTTCCAGGTTCGGCGCTTCGCGATCGAGCGACGCCACGTAGCTCACGGCGGGAATCACGTTGCGCGCGGCCAGCAGCATCGCGGTCAGGACCAGCTCCTTCACCGCATTGGCGTTGCCGCCCGGCGCGTTGAACACGGGCACGCCACGCCGCGACAGCGCGGCCACCGGAATGTTGTTGGTGCCCGCACCGGCGCGGCCGATCGCCTTGACGCTCGCCGGGATGTCCATCGCATGCATGTCGTGCGAGCGCACGATGATCGCATCGGGACGCTCGACCGCCTTGCCCACGGTGTAGCGCGCCGATGGAAAGCGATGCAGGCCGTGGGAAGAGATCTGGTTGAGCGTGAGGATCCGGTACTGCGTCATCGTCGCACGCGTAAGCCTGTCACACTGCGTTGGGAGCGCTACGCTCGCGCCGCAACGGCAGCAGAGCGGCGCGAGCGAGGAGCTTAACGTACAAGCACGATCGCGACTGCTCGCCGTTAACCTTGCGACAGCGCGGCGCGCTTTCTCGCAAGATGTTTCCGGGACGGCACGCTAGAATTCCCGCTTCCTTTCAAGGCACAGGTCACCATGACGCGCTCGAATCGCTCGCTCACGCGCGCTTGCGCGCTCGTGCTGGCGCTGGCTTCGATACCGAATGTCGCTTCGGCTAGCGAGCTCGCGTATCCGCCGACCGCGAAGCGGCCGGTAAGCGACACTTATCACGGCGTGACCGTCATCGACGATTACCGCTGGCTCGAGAGCGACAACGATCCGGAGGTGCGGCGCTGGAGCGCTGCGCAAAACCAGCTGACGCGCGGCTATCTCGATGCGATGCCGGGCCGCGAGGAGATTGTCGAGCGCGTCGACCGGCTGCTTCGCGCCGCGCCGGTGCAACGCTACGACTTCGTCTATCGCGGGCGTCTGTTCGCGCTGAAGTCGCAGCCGCCGCGCAACCAACCCATGCTCGTGGCGTTGCCGCTTTCCGGTGACGTGCGCGGCGAGCGCGTCGTGCTCGACCCCAACGCGCTCGACCCGCAAGGCCGCACCACGATCGACTTCTACAAGCCGTCGTACGACGGGCGTCGAGTGATCGTCTCGCTGTCGCGCGACGGAAGCGAGGACGGCACCGCATACGTGTTCGACGTGGCGACGGGGCGTCGTTTGCGCGACGTCATCCCGGGCGTCGCCTATCCGACCGGCGGCGGCAGTGTCGAATGGTCCGCGGACGGCCGCGGGTTCTACTACACGCGCTACCCGCAAGGCAACGAACGTCCCGCGGCGGATCGGCATTTCTATCAGCAGGTCTACTACCACAGCATCGGCACGCCCGTCGCCAGCGATCGCCACGTGATCGGCGAATCGTTTCCTCGCATCGCGGAGATCATGCTGCACGGGTCGCGCGACGGTCGCCATCTGCTCGCCGAGGTGCACAACGGCGACGGCGGCGAAGTGGCGTGGCATCTGCGCGATCCGCACGGCGCCTGGCATCTGGTGGCCGATTTCAAGGATGGCGTGAAGCATGTGTCGCTCGGCGATCGCGCGCTCTACGCGGTGAGCGTCGGTAACGCGCCGCTGGGACGCGTGCTGGCAATTCCACTGGACACGCCTGCGCTCGCGAACGCTCGCACGATCGTCGCCGAATCCGACATCGTGGCGGCCCACATCCTGGCAACGCGCCACGTGCTCTACGTGACGTATCGCGCCGGCGGTCCATCGCTGGTTCGCATGTTCACCCTGCAAGGCGAGCCGCTCGGTGAGATGCCTTCGGAGCCGGTGTCCGACACAGTGGTGGCCGAGCGCTTGCGCGGCGATGACGTGCTCGTGCGCACGATGAGCTACGTGACTCCGCGCAGCTGGTACCGCTTCGACGCTAGCGCGCGGCGGCTGGTGCCGACCGAGCTGAACGGACGCCCACCGTTCGACTTCGCTGACGCGGTGGTCGAGCGCGACTCCTGTTCGTCGAAGGACGGCACGCAGGTGCCGATCACGATCGTGCACGCCGCGTCGATGCCGCGCGACGGCGCGCGGCCCACGCTGCTGTACGGTTACGGCGGCTACGGCATCAGCATGTCGCCGTACTATTCGCCGCTGCTGCGGCTGTGGCTGGATTACGGCGGGGTGTACGCGGTCGCGAACGTGCGCGGCGGCGGCGAGTTCGGGGAGCCCTGGCATCTCGCCGGCAACCTCACCCACAAGCAGAACGTGTTCGACGACTTCGCGTCCTGCCTGCAGCGGCTCGTCGATCGCAAGTACAGCAATCCCGAACGCCTGGCCATCATGGGTGGCAGCAACGGAGGCTTGCTCATGGGCGCCACGCTGACCCAGCATCCGGAGATGATGCGCGCGGTAGTCAGCGCGGTGGGCATCTACGACGCACTGCGCTGGGAGACGCAGCCCAACGGCGCGTTCAACGTGACCGAGTTCGGATCGGTCGAGGATCCCGAGCAGTTCCGCGCGCTCCATGCGTATTCGCCACTCGCCCGCATCAAGGACGGCACGCGCTATCCGGCGGTGCTGTTGACCGCGGGCGACAACGACGGCCGCGTGGCGCCGTACGAATCGCGCAAGATGGCCGCGCGCCTGCAGGCTGCAACCGCTTCGGACCGTCCGATCCTGCTGCGCACCGAAGCCGCGGCCGGACACGGCGCCGGAACGGCGCTTGCCGTGCGCGTTCAGCAGGAAGCCGACGTCTACGCGTTCCTCACTTCGCAATTGGGAATGCAACCGGTCCCCCGCGCGGGCGCGGACGCAAAGGCACAGTAGGGATTACCAGGGACCTCTCGGTCTCTCGACGGCACAGTCGGCGCGAGCGGCCGAATGGCGCGAATGGCGCCGCGAGCGCGACGCCTATTCTTCGATGCGGAAGCCGACCTTGACCGTGACCTGGAAGTGCGCGACGCGGTTGTCGATGATGTGGCCGCGCTGCTCGATCACCTGGAACCAGTCGATGTGCTTGATCGTCTGCGAGGCCTTGGCGATCGCGTTGCGTATCGCCTCGTCGCTCGACAGCGGCGAACTGCCGACCAGCTCGATCAGCTTGTAGGTATTGGCGGTCACGGAGGCTCCTGGTTCCTGGCTTGTGCGAAGCGCCCGCGCGCGCCGCGGGCCCGGAAGTTGCGGGGCGTCGTTACTCGCGCATTTCCTCGCGTTGGTCGAGATCCATGCGCAGCTCGTGCAAGTCCTCGCTCAGCGCGTCGCGCACCGAGACCATGCCGAGCGGCCGGCCGTATTCCACCACCGGCAGATGCCGGTACTTGCCCTCGTGCATCATCCGCAGCGCCTTCACGAACGGCTCGTCGGGATGGATGGTCTGGGGCTGCGGCGTCATGACTTCGGCGAGGCGCGTGGTCAGCGGGTCGACACTGGCGGCCAGCACACGCATCAAGGCGTCGCGTTCGGTGAAGATGCCGATCAAACGGGAGCCGTCGACAACCAGCAGCGCACCGACGTTGTGCTGTTTCATCAGGCGCGCCGCCTGCACCACGGTGGTCGTCTTCTCGGCCGTGACGGGCGGGCGGCCCGCGACGATGGAGCGAAGGGGTCGGATGGGCACGTTACGCTCGTCTGCGAAGAGAACTGCGGATGGCGCCATTGAGCGCCGAGCGCCCGTTCAAGTCAAGAAGGCGATCGTCGTTCCAGGCCCGACGTTGCGGCGTTGAAGTGCCCTCTTGCGTTGCAGCCGCCAGCCGGCGCCCGAGGCGCGCCGGCGCGATCGTCTCCAACACCTTGCTTCAGCGCGCGGTCTGCTCGGCCCGGTCGCGCATCGCCTCGAGACCGCCGGTCCATGCATTGGGGGAGTCGAACAGGTTGCGCATGAACTCCGCCTTGTCGCCGTAACGCTCGAGGCAACGGTGCGTGAGCTCGACGCGGGTGCGCCCGGGCGCTTCCGCGATGAAGCGCACTTCCACTTCGGTTCCCAGCGTGGCGTCGAAGCGGAAATCGGTGTCGAGGTCCCAGGTCATCACGATGCGATGCGGCTCCTCCCACACCAGCACGCGGCCCCAATCGCATTCGGTACCGTCGGGCGCACGTTCGAAGCAACGTCCGCCGGCCCGTGGCTCGAGGATCGCCGTGAACGCCTCGCCCTTGCCGATGTGATGGCTGCGCGGCCACCAATCGTTGTGCCCGGCGGTGAAGGTCCGGAATACGTGCGCCACCGGCGCCTCCACCGTGATGCTCTTGTGTACGGCGAAACGTTGCACCGCGATGTCCATCATCTGCTCCTTCGCTCGCGTTGATAGGAGGCCTCGGCCGCCGTCTTGAAGTCGCCGAGCGCCCGGTCCCACATTGCATCGATGTACTGGCGCAAGGCGGACAGCCCGCGCGGATTGACCTGGTAGACGTTGCGCGTCCCGCTACGCGTGTGGCGCACGAGATCGGCCTGCTCGAGTACGCGCAGATGCTGCGAAACGGCGGGACGCGACACCGCGAATCCGGCAGCGACCTCCCCCACTGCCATGGGCTTGCGCGCGACGCGCTCGAAGATCGCACGTCGCGTCGGATCGGCAAGCGCTGCGAGCTGCAAGTGTCCGGCAAGCATGGCGAAGACCGCTCGTCGTATGCGTAAGTTTATGCTTACCGTAAGCATGCACTTACAAATACGCGCTGTCAACAGGCCCGGTGATGGCGCCAATGTCCGAGAGCATCGCCGCGATGAAGCCGGCGTCGACGAGCCGCCTGCCGACGGTTACCTCGCCCGTTACTGCGCACGCGTGCAGCGCTGGCCGGCGCGTGCGCTGTGATAGGCTCGTTACAACTTTCCAAGGAACTCCCCGGGTGCGCCGCGCTCGCATGCATCGAGCGTCGCGCCTTCCGGGCGCTACTACTGCGGAGTCGAGATGTTGAGATCCATCCTTGCGCTGGCTTTCGGCGCAGCGCTTCAGGGTGCAGCGGTCGCATCGATCACGGCGGTGCCACCTGCGTCCATGCCGGCCACACCCGTCGCACCCAAGGCGCAATCCACGCTGCTCGCACCCGATGCGCCCGTGTCGCACAAAGTCGTCCTGCCCGCGCCTTCTGACGCGGAGCTTGCGCGCTTCAGCGAAAAGCGAACCGTGGCCAAATCCTCCGGCAAGCCTCGCTCCAAGCGCCTGCCGATCGGCTTCGGCCGCACGCTGCCGGGCTCGGAAAACGCGATCCGGCTCGCCTCGCTCGAATGGCATAACGTCGACGGCTGGCGCGTTGCCCACGTCACCGTGACATCGCCCACGGCGGCCGCGCTGCGAATCGCGCTCTCGCTCGCGTCGGTGCCCAAGGGCGCGGTGGTGCGCTTCGCCGGGACCGATGCGCAGGCGACCACGCCGTTCGACGCGCAGCGCTTCGCAGGCGAAGCCCAGTGGTCGCCCGTGCTCGAAGGCGACACGGCGACCATCGAGCTCGCTGTGCCGCTCGATGCCGATCTCGACGATGCAACGCTGAGCCTTCCGCAACTGTCGCACCTGATCGTCTCGCAGAGCGCGCTCAAGCAGGCCGATCCTTTGCGCGCCATCGGCACGTCGGGTAGCTGTGAGGTCGACGTGGTGTGCCTCGATCCAGCCTTGCAGCAACAGGCAGCCAGTGCGATCAACGCCACTGCACGCATCGTGCTTACCGACGCGGGCTCGACGTTCCTGTGCACCGGAACGCTGCTGAACAATTCGAGCGGGTCGACCACGCCGTACTTCTACACCGCGAACCACTGCATCGACGACGACGACAACGACGTCGCCGCATCGCGCGGACGGCCCGCCGGAGTCACCAAGACGTTCCAGACCTACTGGTTCTTCCGCACCTCGACGTGCAACGTCCACACGAGCACAGCCGTCAATTTCACGTTGCTCAGCGGCGGCGCGACGTTGCTCGCGCGCAGCGTCGACTATGACTGGACACTGACGCGCCTCGACCAGCCAGCCCCCGCGGGCGCAACGTTTTCCGCGTGGAACAGTGCCGGACCGCTCGCGACCGGAACGCCGGTGCTCGGGCTGCATCACCCGGCCGGCGACCTGGAGAAGGCGAGCCAGGGGGCGACGCAACCCTACGACACGTATTCGGATCTCAGCAGCTTCATTGCGGTGCGCTGGTCGCAGGGCGTGACCGAACCGGGCAGCAGCGGCAGCGGACTGTTCACGCTCAATCCGTCGGGGAACTTCTACGAACTGCGCGGCGGGCTGTTCGGCGGTGACTCGGCATGCCGGCAACAATCCGGCATCGACGACTATTCGCGGATGGATGTCGCGATTCCGCTGCTCGCGGAATACCTCACGCCCACGGTGACGGCGAAGACCGTGACGGCGGTCGAGTTCTACAACGTCGCGCTCGACGACTATTTCATCACTGCGAACGCGAACGAGATCAGCGATCTCGACAGCGGCGTGCATCCGGGCTGGGTGCGTACCGGGTTTCGCTTCCTCGTTTACACCGATCCGGCGCAGGCACCGGCGGACGCGCAGCCGGTGTGCCGCTTCTACGTCGCGCCGGCGTTCGGCGATTCGCACTTCTATTCGGCCGACCCTGCCGAATGCGCTTCGACGGCGCAGCGCTTCGCCAATCAATGGGTGTTCGAAAGCTCCGCGGTGTTCTACATCCAGCTTCCGAACAAGACCACCGGGACTTGTCCCAGCGGCACGCGTCCGGTGTTCCGATTCCTGAACAACGCGAACGGATTGCACCACCGCTACACCGCGGAGGTGGACGTGCGCGACTCGACCATCGACGATGGCGGCTGGACGCTGGAAGGCTACGGCAACCCGCCCAACCAGGTCGTCATGTGCTCGCCCAATCAATGAGGCGAGGCGAAGACGCCAGTCGCCGCCGAGCGCTTGGCGCGCTTGCGGCGAGCGCGGCCGTGCCTTTGCTGGGCGTGATGCGCCACGTGTGGGCGCAAAGCCCAGGCTGCGTGCTCACTCCCGCGGTGACCGAGGGGCCGTTCTTCGTCGACGAGCGCCTGAACCGTTCCGACCTCACAGCCGATGCGCGTACACCGGGCGTCGCCGGCGGTCTGCCGCTGCGACTCGTGCTCACCCTGCATTCGGTTCGATCGGCATGTGCGCCACTCGCAGGTGTGCAGGTCGACGTGTGGCACTGCGATGCGCAGGGCAACTACTCCGACGTCGGAAGCCTCCGCGGCGCGCGCTTCCTGCGTGGTTACCAGGTCTCGGATGCCGCGGGGCGCGTCGCGTTTCGCACGATCTATCCGGGCTGGTATCCGGGACGGACGGTGCACATCCACATCAAGGCGCGCCGCTTCGATCCCGACGGCCGCCGCACCTACGAGTTCACCACGCAACTGTTCTTCGACGAAGCGCTCAACGACAGCGTTCTCGCGCTGCCTGCGTATACCTCGCGCGGACGACGCGACACTCGCAATGCCGACGAAGGCGTGACGCCGGGGCGCGCGGCTGGGCTTATCGCAACCACGCATCGCGACGGCAGCAATACCGCGAGCGCTTCGCTCGACCTGGGCCTCGATATCGCTGCCGCGACGTAAGCGAACGCGCGCTAGGGCTACGCCGTGACCGGCGCACCTTCGTGCTCGCGGATCTGCCACGACATCGACGTAGCCGGCATGGTGATCGAGGCGACCAGAGCAATGGCCCACACGATCGTCGCGTAACCAGAACCACGATTCGTAGTCCGCGTGCTTGAAACATAGCGCGACGTGTTGGCTGCCTCCGAACGAGGCATTGCCGATCGCGTACGACAGTCCCACCCCGGCACCCCGAGTTGCCTCGCGGAAGAGCTCCCCTTTCACGAGCCCCTGATCCTGGGTGCGCGCCACGGTCTTCGCCATGGCGGTCAGCTGACGATTCGGCAGGCCGCTCGACCGTGCAGGTGCATCCAATGGCCGCGAGCACCCGTATCAGGGTGCACCGTCCATTCATCCAGGGAGAAGGTCATGAACCTCAAGCTCGCCGTTTCCGTCGCCGTCGCGGCCGCCGTATTCGGATTGACGCTCGACAGTCCCGCGCTGGCCCAGGCCAGCGCGGCTCCGGCTGCGGCCACTTCGGCGTCCATGCCGACGCTCTACAAGCGACTCGGCGGCTACGACGCCATTGCCGCAGTCAGCGACGATTTCCTCGGACGCCTGACCGCAGAGCAGCAGTTCGCACGCTTCTTCGGCGGTCACAGCACCGATTCGCTCAAGAAGATCCGCCAGTTGATCGTCGACCAACTCTGCGCGGCGACCGGTGGACCGTGCGTGTATATCGGACGCGACATGAAGGCCACGCACGCCGGCCTGGGCATCACCGAGCACGATTGGGACACCATGGTCCGGCACTTCGTCGCCACGCTCGACAAGTTCAGCGTCCCTGCGCGCGAGAAGGACGAGTTGCTGAACGCCGTCGGCGCTCTGAAGAAGGACATCGTCGAGAAGCCCTGAACGTCCTGCACCTCAAACACTGCCCGGACGCGGGCGGCGGATGACATGCAAGGCGGTGCACGCGAGCGCGACCTGTTCGCAACCGACGTGCGCGAAGCCACGGTGGTCACCGTTTACCTGCTGCCCGAAGCCATGCCTCGCCTGGAAAAGAAGCTCCGCAGCGAACTGCGTCCGGGTACGCGCGTGGTCGTGCACGACTATCCCTTCCCCACCTGGACGCCGGAAAAGGTGGAGGAATTCGAATCGCTGGACAAGATCCGCATCACCGGCAGCAGCTTCACGCGCCTGTGGCTGTACCGGGTGCCGACCGTCAAATAGCGGGGCCCCTGCCCCGGAATAACCCGACGCGCTTGCTGTTTCCTAACCTTTGTACGCCGGCGTGGACGGTAAAGCGCACGGCGGCGCACGACACGCCGGCTTTGGAAGTGGTATGTTTGGTCGCTGCATCGGGCGGCGTCGCTACCAGGCACGCCGGTGAATTCAACCCTCGTGGAGGCAACACCAATGAAGAAGATGCTGCACAAGATGGGGACTGCGGTCGCGATTGCGTCCGCGGGAGGGCTGTTCGCAATCGCGGGACACGCCTACGCCGAGGAAGTCTTGCTTTCGGGCAACAACGAAGTGCCGCCGGTCCAATCGCAGGGCTCGGCGAAAGGCAACGTCACGGTGGGGGCG